>CAZEAX010000084.1:0-13410 GCA_964510405.1 uncultured Streptomyces sp.
GATTGTAGTTTGCCTGCTCGCAGTTGCCGGTGCAGCGCATGCGCAGAACTATCCGACGCGCCCGATCCGCTTCATCGTACCGTACGTCGCGGGCGGCGCCGGCGACATCTTCGCGCGCACTATCGGGCAGAAATTTTACGAGGCGATGGGCCAGACGGTGGTGGTCGACAACCGGCCCGGCGCCAACGCGATCATCGGCACCGATCTCGTGGCGAAATCGCCGCCCGACGGCTATACGATCGTGATGGGCAACAGCGCGCCGTTCGTACTGAATCCCAGCCTGTATGCGAAGTTGCCGTACGATCCGGTCAAGGATTTCGTGCCGGTCACGCAGGGCACATACTATGCGTACGTGCTCGTCGTGCATCCGTCGTTGCCCGTGAAAAATCTGCAGGAACTTGTTGCCTATGCGAAAGCGAAGCCGGGACTCGCCTACGGCTCGACCGGTCTCGGCGGCGCCAATCATCTCGCCGGTGAATTTCTGGCGATGATGACCGGCATCAAGCTCACGCACGTTCCGTACAAGGGCAGCGCGGCGGCGCTCGCCGACGTGCTGGCCGGGCAGTTGCCGATGATGTTCGACACGCCGATCACTTCCATACCTCAATTGCGCGCAGGCAAGCTGCGGGCGATCGGCTTTTCGGGCATTCGCCGGTCGCCGCAATTGCTCGACGTGCCGACGTTCGACGAATTGGGATTGAAAGGATTCGAGGTGAGTTCGTGGCAGGGGATACTCGCGCCCGCGGGCACGCCGAAGGCGATCGTCGACCGGCTTTACCGCGAATCGATCAAGGCACTCAAAATGCCCGACGTGCTCGAGCGGCTCGGCACGCAGGGCGGCAACGAATTGATCGGCAGCACGCCTGCAGAATTCGCCGCGTTGATCAAGGCGGAAATTGCGAAGTACGGCAAGGTGATCAAGGACGCGGGCATCCGCGTCGAATAAAAAGCGGCGCCACAACGGCGCCGTTTTTCTTTACTCCCAGAGCCTCTCAGGTAGCGGCAATCCGGCCAAGTCTTCGGCCGTGAGCGGCTTGTCGGGAACGATATTGAAGCGCTCGAGCACGGCGGCGAGCTGGCGCGTGTGTTGCGCCGAATGCCAGGTCGAGCGTTCGTACAGCATGAAAAGCGGCTGCATGCCGAAAAAGGTTTTCACTTTTTGCTGGCATGATTTGTCGGCGAGCCCGTTCCACCATTGCTCCAGCCGCGCGATCACGGTGTCGCCGTAGCGCGCGATTTCCTCGCCGGTGGTGAAAGTGCCGTCAGCGGGCGGCACGTTGGCGAGCTGGGTCGCGTATTCGACGCCGTCGACGGCGGTTTCGAGATAGGCTTCGCCGATGCGGAACACATGATGGCCCATCAGGCGGATCGAGCGCGGGCGGTTTTCAATCACCAGTTCGTTGAGGCGTGCGTCAGGCATCTGGCGCAGGAAGCGCTGCGCTGCGTGCAGCACGTTGATCCATTTTCCGATCAGCTGATCGGCCGGCAGCGGCGTATGGCCGGTGCCGCCCTGCAATCCGACGAACTCGGCGACGTCCTCGAGATTCTGACCGAAGACGAACTGGTCGCCTCGTGCAATGACCGGCACGTTGCGCACGCCGTAGGCGAGCAGCTTCTCTTTGCCGCCCGGATCGTTAAATACGTCGACCGCAACGAAATCGATATTTTTTTTCGAAAGAAACTCTTTCGCTCGGAGGCAGCTACTTCATCCGGGTTGCGTAAAGAGTACGAATTTGTCGGCGGTTGTGTCCATGTGTGCGTTAGACGGGGATGGGATAGGGGAACTGAGCCTACTACCTGCCGCGCCGGCGCGTCAAGCGCATGTCGATTGTGAACCGATGTCACGCGAGATGGTTTTAATGCGATCGTTGTCGTGCGCATTTACTCGATGATTCCGCCGCCGAGACAGACCCGGCTTTCGTAGACCACGACGGACTGGCCGGGCGTCACGGCCCACTGCGGTTCGGCGAATTCGACTTCGCAGCTGCGATCGTCGACGCGCACCACGGTGCAGGGCGCGTCTTTCTGGCGGTAGCGCGTTTTGGCGTTATATACCCAGTTGCAATGCGGCGGCGTGCCGCTGATCCAGTTGAGATCGATACCGGTCAGGCTGGTCTTGAGCAGCGCGTCGTGATCGCGGCCCTGCACGACCAGCAGCCGGTTGTTGGGGATGTCTTTCGCGGCCACGTACCAGGCGTCGCCATCGCCGTCCGCCGCGGCGTTGCCGCGCCGCTGACCGCCGATGCCGAGGCCCTGGCGCTGACCTATCGTGTAAAACATGAGACCCATGTGGCGTCCGACGAGATGCCCGTCGAGCGTCCAGATTTCGCCCGGGTCGGCGGGCAGATAGCGGTTGAGAAACTCGCGAAACGGCCGTTCGCCGATAAAACAGATGCCGGTCGAATCTTTCTTGTCGTGGTTGGACAGCCCGTGCTTGCGCGCGAGTTCGCGCACTTCGCGTTTGTAGAGGCAGCCGAGCGGAAACAGTGTTTTCGACAGTTGCGCCTGATTCAGCCGGTGCAGGAAATAACTCTGGTCCTTGGTGCCGTCCTCCGCCTTGAGCAACTGATAAAGGCCGTCGACTTCGCGCACCTGTGCGTAATGGCCGGTCGCGATGCGGTCGGCGCCCATCGCGAGCGCATGTTCGAGAAACGAGCGGAACTTGATTTCGGCATTGCACAGCACGTCCGGGTTCGGGGTGCGGCCGGACTGGTATTCGCGCAGGAATTCCGTGAATACGCGTTCCTTGTATTCCGCCGAGAAATTGACCGCTTCGATTTCGATGCCGATGCGATCGGCCACGGACACCGCGTCGACCAGGTCTTCGCGCGAGCTGCAGTACTGCTCGTCGTCGTCGTCTTCCCAGTTCTTCATGAAGAGCCCGACGACGTCATGACCCTGCTGTTTCAGCAGCAGTGCCGCGACCGCCGAATCGACGCCGCCCGACATGCCCACGATGATGCGTTGTTTGCCCATCGGAGTCAGGCGTTATGCGCGCGTCTCGCGATGCGCGCGGGTTGCGACAAGCCGGTATAAATTTTCATGCCGTCAATTTTAATGTTTTCGCGGGAGGGGCGCCCGGGCGAAATGCGGACGAAATTGCGGGTTGCAAGAGGCGCCGCCTTGCTGCATATTCAGGTGTTCCGCGAGACTTTCCCGCCTCCTCATGTTCCCCGCAAATCAACCGACCGCAACGGGCGCCCGTGCCGGCGCGGTGCAACTCTGGAAAGTGTGGTGGCTGTGGGGTATCCCGGTCGGCTGGACCGCCAGCGGCATGATCATATTCGCGGAATTCATCCGCGACGCGGGTTACTGGGGTTGCGGCGATCTCGTCGATGTCATCCGCTTGCTGGTCTATTTCAGCTGGGCGCGGCTGGCGTGGCGGTGTTCGCATAACGTGCAGGACCGCCGTTGGACGCCAGTGTCGCGGTTTGCGCTCGGGGCCGGTTTCATCTCGATGGCGATGTTTTAGCGGCGCATAAAAAAAGGCAGGGTCGCCCCTGCCTTTTTCGAGTAAGACGAACGATTACTTCTTGTCGTCTTTCTTCTTGTCGTCTTTCTTCTTGTCGTCTTTCTTCATTTCGTCTTTTTTGCCGTCGGGTTGCGCGCCCGTGTGAGCAGCAGCAAATACGCCAACCGAAGCAATCGCAAACGCACCAGCAACCATAGCAGCAAGCAGTTTCTTCAAGTGAATCTCCTCTTTATTTATATGAACCGCGACAAAAACCAATAAGGCCGAACGGTGGCCATGAGAGCTAATTACGCACGACGCCCCCATTGGTTGACGTAACTATATAACACGTTGTTTACATATGCAAATCCAATTATGATTCAGGATGTATAGTCCGGCACGTCCGGTTTACCGTGTTGCTTCTGAGGCCGATCATCCCTTACTTAAACGTTCCGGTTTACTGTGTTCTGGTGGCGGGCCTGCTGCTGGCCGCACCGCCGGCGGGCGCGGTGCCGCGCGTGCCGAGCGCCGATAGCGAAGTGCTCGAACGCCTGCCGGTGCGGCCGAACGATCCGGCGATGCGCGAGATTAAAGAATTGCGCGCCACGCTCGCAGGCGATCCGCAGAATCTCGATCTCGCAATCCGGCTCTCCAGGCGTTATTTCAACCAGGCCCTGGCGCAGGGCGATCCACGCTACGTCGGGTATGCGCAGGCCGCGCTTAAACCGTGGTGGGATCTGCGCGAGCCGCCGACGTCGATTTTGGTGATGCGCGCAACCCTTGTGCAATACCGGCACGATTTTCCCGTAGCGCTGGCCGATCTTGCGCGCGCGCTCGAGCGCGAACCGGACAATGCGCGCGCCTGGTCTTTGCGCATGGTGATACACCTGGTGCAGGCGGATTATGCGACCGCGCGCAGCGACTGCGCATCGTTCGCGCCGCTGGTCGACGAATTGAGCGCGCTGGGCTGCGTGGCGTTTATCGACGGGATCACGGGCCACGCCCGCGAAAGCCTGGCAACGCTGGACCGCGCACTCTCCCGGGCCAGGGATGAGAGTGCCGAACAGAAATTATGGCTGCTCTCCAGGTTGGCGGAAATGGCCTGGCGGCTCAACGATGCCAAGCTGGCGGAGCAGTATTTCAAGCGCGCGCTGGCGCTGGGAATCACGGATGGATTCCTGCTCGCCGCTTATGCGGATTTCCTGCTCGATTATGACCGCGCACCGGAAGTCATCGTGCTGCTCAAGGACTGGACGCTGGCGGATCCGTTGCTATTGCGCCTCGCGCTCGCCGAGCAGGCGACCGGTGCGGGAGCGGCGGGTACGCATCGAACGACGCTCGCCGAGCGCTACGAGGCCGCCCGCCTGCGCGGCGACACCACGCACGAGCAGGAGGAATCGCGCTTCTGCCTGCAGATGCTGAAACAATCCGCGGACGCGCTGCGCCTCGCGCAAAGCAACTGGCGGATTCAGAAAGAGCCGCGCGATGCGCGCGTGTTGCTGGAAGCTGCCATCGCCTCGCGCCAGCCGGACGCCGCGCAGCCGGCGCTGGACTGGATGGCCGCGACGCACATCGAGGACTGGTATCTGCAGAAGCTCGCGGACCAGCTCGCGAACATGCGCAAAGGCGGCACGTGATCCGCGCCGCGTGTTGTCTCGTGCTGGCGTTGTTCGCGGCCAGCGCATTTGCGCACAAGCCCAGCGACAGCTATCTGTCGATCAAGGTCGACGGCGACAAGTTGCACGGTCAATGGGATATCGCCTTGCGCGATCTCGATTTTGCAATCGGGCTCGACACCAATGGCGACGGCGACATCACGTGGGGAGAAGTGCGCAGCCGCCACAACGATATCGCGGCCTATGCGCTGGCGCGGCTTACCGCGGCGCTCGACGGCTCGCCATGTCCCCTGCATGCCACCGAACATCTTGTCGACTTGCATAGCGACGGCACTTACACCGTCATGCGTTTCGAGGGGCAGTGTGCCAAGCCGGGCGCGGCGCTCGAGCTGGGCTACAACCTTTTCTTCGATCTGGACCCGCAACACAAGGGCCTGCTGCGCCTCGAATACGCGGGTGTCACGCGTACCGCAATTTTCAGTCCGGACACCGCGCGCCAGCAATTTGAGCTGAAGCGGCCCAGCCGCTTCACGCAATTCATCGACTATGCGCGCGAAGGCGTATGGCACATCTGGAAGGGCTTCGACCATATCCTGTTTCTGTTGTCGTTGCTGCTTCCGGCCGTGTTGGTCCCGCGGACGAAAGGCGCGATGGCGCAACCGGGCTTGATTGCGGGATGGAGCGCAGTCGGTGCGTTCAAGCCCGCGTTCTGGGAAGTGTTCCAGATCGTCACCGCGTTTACGATTGCGCATTCGATTACGTTGAGTCTCGCCGCGCTCGGCGTGATCACGCTGCCCACGCGGCTCACCGAATCGGCGATCGCGCTGTCGGTCATACTCGCCGCGCTCAACAACATCTTTCCATTGTTTCAGCGCCGCCGCTGGATGGTCGCATTTGCGTTCGGCCTGATCCACGGTTTTGGATTTGCCAGCGTGCTGGCCGATTTGGGGCTGCCGCGCGATGCGTTGCTGCTGGCGCTGGTCGGATTCAATCTTGGCGTCGAGGCGGGTCAACTCGTGATCGTCAGCGCATTTCTGCCTACGGCCTACGGACTTCGGCGAACCGCGTTTTACCAGCGCGTGGTTTTTCTGGGCGGATCGGTGCTGATTTGCCTGGTGGCTTCAGTGTGGTTCGTCGAGCGTGCGTTCAAGCTGAAACTATTGGTCTTTTAGTGGCATAATTAAGAGCTTAGATTGCCGATAGCGCTGAACCTATGGCCGCACCGCATAACCTCGGGGACCACATCGCCCGCCGCCGTGCGACGTCGGTGTTTACGCCTGCCCTGTTGATTTCTCTCGCGGTCCACGCCGCCGTCGGCGGAGTTTTGCTCCAGAACTGGCGTCACACGGTCGTCGAGCCGGCCCCGACGCTGACCGTCAAGCTGGAAGTCGTGCCTCCGGCGGTCGCTGAGACGCCTGCGCCGCCGCCACCCAAAGTGACGCCGCCCGCGCCGGCGCCAAAAGTGCGCGCCGTGGCGCCGCAAGTTCCACATGTGCCTGTGCCGACCCTGATCGCGGTCGAGCGGGTTGACTCGGCACCGACGAACGTTGCACCGGTAGTCGCTGAAACTCCGCCGGCCCCCATTGTGGTTGCAAAGGCGCCGGCGGCAGTCGCTGCTGCGCCGCGCGTCGAGTCGGTCGAGCCGCCTCATTTTGACGTCGCGTACTTAAACAATCCGGTGCCTCCATATCCGCCGATCGCTCACAGGTTGGGACTCGAAGGCGTTGTTTTGCTGCGCGTGGACGTGAGCGCCAAGGGAACACCGGAAAAAATAGTCATTGCGCGGACCTCGGGGGCGTCTGTGCTTGACGAGGCCGCGATGAAAGCAGTTCGGGGTTGGACATTCGTCCCGGCCCGCCGCGGCGACACTCCGATCGCGCATCCGGTCGAAGTGCCGATCCGTTTCCATATTACGAATTAGACGTGGCCGCGTCTGTCTATTGCTGGCTGCTGCGTGCGGTCATGGGTCCAGTCGTGCTGGTCGGCGTGTGTTGCGCATCGATGGCGTTTGCCGAAGGCGTCCAGAAGCTCGAAGAGATTTCGATCACGGCCAACCCCGACAACGCAGTCGGCGTGTGGGACGCAGCCAGCCAGGGCGTCGTTACGCGGGAGGAGATCGAGCGGCGCCCGCTGTCGCGCACTGGTGAAGTGCTCGAAACCGTGCCCGGCATGATCGTCACGCAGCACGCCGGCGATGGCAAGGCGAACCAGTATTTTTTGCGCGGCTACAATCTCGATCACGGCACCGATTTCGCGACGTGGGTCGCGGGCATGCCGGTCAACATGCCGACTCACGCGCACGGGCAGGGCTACACAGATTTGAACTTCCTGATTCCCGAACTGGTCACCCGCGTGCAGTACAACAAGGGGCCGTACTTTGCGGAGGACGGCGACTTTGCGTCGGTGGGATCCGCGCGCATCAGTTACGCCGAGAAACTGCCGTCTTCGATCGCGAGCCTGACCGGTGGTCAAAACGGCTACAAGCGCGCGCTGCTCGCGGGTTCCCCGGAGCTGGGTGCAGGCCGGTTCGTCTACGGGCTTGAATACGACTACAACAACGGCCCGTGGGACAACCCGGAGCATTTTCACAAATTGAATGGCGTATTGCGTTACGCGCAGGGGACGGCAGGCAACGGATTCAACGTCACGGCGATGGGCTATTCGGCCAATTGGAACTCGAGCGACCAGATCCCGCTGCGTGCCGTGCAAAGTGGTCTGATAGACCGCTTCGGCGCCGTCGATCCGAGCGACGGCGGGCAGACCAATCGCTACAGTTTGTCCGGCGAATGGCGGCAGACTGATGGCGACGTGAGCCGCAACGTGAATGTTTATGCGATCCGCTCGCAGTTGACTCTGACTTCGAATTTCACCTATTTCCTCGACAATCCGGCGCAGGGCGATCAGTTCACGCAATCTGAAAACCGCACCGCGCTTGGCGCGACGGCCAGCCAGACATGGGCGGGCAAATGGGCGAATCGTGACGTCCTGAATACGTTCGGCGTGCAATTGCGCCGCGATCGTTTGTCGCCGGTCGCGTTGTACTCCACGCAAGGACGGCAGGTGACGGCGGTGACGAGCCAGGACGAAGCCACGGTGACCAGCATGGCGCCGTATTTTTCGAATACCGTTAAATGGACCGAATGGCTGCGTACCGTCGCCGGTATACGCTTCGACCACCAGCAGTTCGACGTCACCAGCATGCTGGCAGCCAACACGGGCAGCAAGAGCGATTCGCTGCGGTCGCCGAAGTTTTCGGCGGTGTTCGGTCCGTGGGCGCAGACCGAATATTTTCTGAATTGGGGCCGTGGCTTTCATAGCAACGATGCGCGCGGTATCAATCAGACCGTTGATCCGAAGTCCGGCAACCTGGCAACGGCAGTAACGCCGCTGGCGCGAACGACCGGCTACGAATTCGGCGCGCGCACGCAGTACGTGCCGGGCGTGACTACGTCGGTCGCACTGTGGCAGTTGCGGCAAAATTCGGAGTTGCTCTTTATCGGCGACGCGGGCACGACCGAGCCGAGCCGCCCGTCACTGCGGACGGGAATCGAAGCATTGGTGCAGTACCAGGTGCGCTCTTGGCTTGCATTCGACGCGAGCGCGGGCGTTACGCGCGCGCGCTTTACCGACGTTGAGACGCCGGGCAATTTTGTGCCCAACGCGCCGAACGCGGTGGTGTCGGCCGGCATTACCTTGGAGAATTTACACCAGTGGTACGGAGCTTTGCGTTGGCGCTATTTCGGGCCGCGCCCGCTGATCGAGGACAACAGCGTGAGTTCGGCTGCGACCTCGCTCGTCAATGCACGCGCCGGATATGCGTTCGATAAACGCCTGCGGCTGCAACTGGACGTGTTCAATTTATTCAACCGCCAGGATCACGATATCGATTATTTCTACGCGTCGCGGCTTGCGGGTGAACCGGCCGCAGGGGTCAACGACATCCACTTTCATCCGGTCGAGCCGCGCTCGGCGCGGCTGACGTTGATCGCGAATTTCTGATCGGCGTCGAGCGGTCGAAAAAAAACAGGGCCGAGGCCCCGTTTTTTTCCAAAAAAAGGCAGGGTTTCGACCCTGCCTTTTCCTGAATGACAGAAGTATTACTTCTTGTCAGCAGCTTTCTTGTCGTCTTTCTTGGCTTCTTTTTTCGCGTCTTCTTTTTTCGCGTCTTTTTTCATGTCATCAGCGGCGAAAACGGACACGGTGCCCAGCGCGAACATTGCGGCGAAAACAGCTGCGAACAATTTGCTCATGTTGATTTCCTCTTATAGTGGATGATTAAGCTTACCTACGACCGTTATACGGCCATGGTCTTTAACGTTCCGGACAAAATTCGGGTTGACACGCCCGGCCCTGCACTGGGCGTCATGCGACGACTTGCAGGTGGGTGCCGAGAGCCGTTATTGGCTAATAAAATCAGATGTTTGAAATAAAAAAGCAGGGTGAACAACCCCTGCTTTTTTTGGGCGGGGCAGAATTACTTGCTGTCGGCTGCTTTTTTGGGCTTCTTGGATTTCGATTTCTTGGCCGGTTTGTCGGCTTTCTTGCCTTCTGCTTTCGGGGCATCGGCTTTCGGCGCATCGGCCTTGGGCGCATCCGCCGCAACGGCAGCAAGAGAGAAAACCGCAAAGATCGCGGCGACCAGCATCGTCAAAAGTTTGTTCATGGTTACTCGTCCTTTGCAAAGTTATTGATTTATAGAGATACTTTCAGCATCCCTCTGCGGATAACGCGCGGCGGACACGTCGGTTGACATCTAAGTGGGCCTAAATTTCGCTGTCAGCGTTTACGCGGTATTGTCCAACCGCCAGTCCAGCAAGGCTCCATGACCCGATTGAGTAGCGAATAAGCCGCAAAGTCGGACAGCCGACTGCGGCAGTCATGCGTCGCAGCTGGCGGTTTTTGCCTTCGCGCAGCGTTACTTTGAGCCAACTGGTCGGGATATTTTTTCGTACGCGTATCGGCGGATCTCGCGGCCATAACCATTCGGGCGCATCGACGAGTACTGCCGTCGCGGGCAGCGTCGTGAAGTCGCCAAGATCGATTCCGCGTGCGAAGCGCGCGAGCGCATCGTTGTCCGGCGTGCCCTCGACTTGCGCCCAATATGTTTTTGCGAGTTTATGTCGCGGATCGCTGATGCGGTGCTGTAACGCACCGTCGTCGGTCAGCACCACCAGGCCTTCGCTGTCCGCGTCGAGCCGCCCCGCCGCATACACTTCCGGAAGCCGGATATAGTCTTTCAGGGTTTGCCGCGGCGGCGATGGGCTGAACTGGCACAGCACGCCATACGGCTTGTTGAACAATAATAGTTTGCGCATCCGGCCAAGAGTACAAAAAAACACCCGCTTGCGCGAGCGGGTGCCGATTGCCCGGATTGGCGCGGTTCAGGCTGCCATCGCCGCGGTGGCGGACGTGAGATCGCTCGTGAGCCATCCGTATGCAGGCAGGGTCAGAAACTCGACATAGTCGCCCGTGCACATGGTGTCGAACAGGCGCGCCGCTTCAACGTACTTGCCGGCGCTCCACGCCTGCGGACCAAGATAGGTTTCGATTTTCGGCAATTCCTCGGTGAGAAGATGGCGAAACAACTCGACCGTGACTTTGCGCCCATCGCTGAGCGCGCCTTTGGGGCTGCGTATCCATTGCCATATTTGCGAGCGCGAGATTTCCGCGGTGGCCGCGTCTTCCATCAGGTTGTAAACGGGCACGCACCCGTTGCCGGCCAGCCATGAGCCCAGATATTGAATGCCGACGCTGATGTTGTTGCGCAGTCCCGCCTCGGTAATCGGCTGTTCCGGCTGGAAATCGAGCAGGTCGCGCGCCGTGAAATTTACGGCGGGGAGTTGTTTGGAGTACTGGTTCGGAGCCGGCATGTATTGATCGAAAATTGCCTTCGCGATCGGTACCAGGCCCGGGTGCGCGACCCAGGTGCCGTCGCAACCATCGGTGACTTCTCGCAGCTTGTCGGCGCGCACTTTTTCCATTGCCGCTTCATTGGCGGCCGGATCGTTCTTGATCGGAATTTGCGCCGCCATCCCTCCCATCGCAGGCGCGCCGCGGCGATGACAGGTCTTGACGAGCGACAGCGCGTAAGCCCGCATAAACGGGGCAGTCATAGTGACCTGCGAGCGGTCGGCAAGGCAGAAATTGCGGTTGACGCGGAATTTCTTGATGCACGAGAAAATATAGTCCCAGCGCCCGATGTTCAGTCCGGCCGAATGCTCGCGAAGCTCCCACAGGATTTCGTCCATTTCGAACGCGGCGACGACGGTCTCGATCAGCGCGGTGGCCTTGATCGTGCCGCGCGGTATTCCCAGGTCGTCCTGCGCGACGTTGAATATTTCGTTCCACAGGCGCGCTTCGAGATGCGATTCCATCTTCGGCAGATAGAAGTAAGGGCCGCTGCCGCGCGCGAGCTGTTCTTGCGCGTTGTGGAAAAAATACAGCGCAAAATCGAAAATCGCACCGGCGACGGGCTTCCCGTCGACGAGCAGGTGTTTTTCGTCCAGATGCCATCCGCGCGGACGCGGGATAAGCACCGCGATTTTGTCGTTGAGCCGGTACTGTTTGCCGCTTTGTTCCAGCGTGATGGTTTTGCGAACGGCATCGCGCAGATTCCGCTGGCCGTCCACCATGTTGTCCCAGGTCGGACAATTCGCATCTTCGAAATCCGCCATGAACGTCGAGGCGCCGCAGTTGAGCGCATTGATAACCATCTTGCGGTCGGTCGGGCCGGTGATTTCGACCCGGCGGTCCAGCATGTCGGCGGGTTGGGGGGCGATAGTCCACGCGGATTCGCGGATGGTTCTTGTTTCCGCCAGAAAATCGGGCAGCGTGCCGGCGTCAAACTCGCGCTGGCGGGCTGCGCGTTTCGCCAGCAGTTCCTCGCGCCGGCCGTCGAACTGTCGATGCAGCTTGGCTACGAACGCCAACGCCTGGGGAGTCAGAACGTCGGCGTGGCGAGGTGCGATGTCGGCGCGCAGGGTAAGGCCAGGGGGCAAGGCGAAGTTCGCGGTCATGAGCAAGCTCCTGTTTTAGAGGCGGAAAATATCGCGCTGCACCATTCGCGCAGATGTCAGTCCGACGTTGCCGCGCGGCGAAAATTCACGATACAGGATCGGCAATTAGCGATATTGCCCGCCCCGCACGTGTCGGTCAGTATAGCAGCGACATATTGCGACGCAACACAAAATTTAAGAGCGCAGCGCGACTAGGCGGCGCGAAGCCGGCCACGAGGTAAGCTCGGGGGTGAGGGCATGTTTCTGCCAGACGCAGTGCAAAAAGGACTTGGCGCTGCCGGTTCACAAATAACAACGCCCGCATTAGCGGGCGTTGTGTCGGTGAAGTAGTCTTATGGGAGCGCCGAAACCGTTCGGCGCGGTTGTCGTCCGGTTACTTGCTGCCCCAAGGCTTGATTGCCGCTTTGAGCTGGTTGTAACCGTCGAGGTAGCGGGGCCGCTTTCCGCTGTAAACCTTGTCGAACGTCGCCAGTTGTGCGTCCAGCCATTTGGCCAGTTCGGTGTTGCCCGGATTGGCCGCTTTGTAGGCTTCGTTGATGAGAACGAAGTGGATGCGCGGATCGTACGGTTGTTTTTCGCCACCGACAGTTTCGTCGCCGGCCAGCAACCGGAGCAGCATGGCATCGGCGGAGCCGAGGGTTTGCTCGTATATCGGTTCGCCTTCCATGCGGTACATGACGCTCGTCATGTCTTTGCCGTTGGTCATGGTGAAGCCCATGTCTTTCCAGACCTGGTTCATGTCCTTGCCGGATTTTACGTGGTCAAGCACCAGTTGGCCCCAGGCACGAAGTACGTCCGGTGCGTCGGCCATCAGGTCGGTCAGGCGGTCGCCGTCGAGGTCCGTCGCATAGATGATGCATTTGCGCTGGTTAATCATGTCGTGCAGCAACAGGCCGAAGTTGGTATCGGAGATGTGCTCGTATACGTCGCCTCCCCAGGTTTCCATGCCGGCCTTGAAGTCTTTCGGCAACAGCGCGACGATCGCATCGACGTTGTCCTTGTGTTCTTCGTAGGCGTTCACCGAATACTGGCGCTTGAGCTTGAATTTCGTGCCCTGCAGCAGCCAGCGGAAAATCCCGGCATTGACGGCGTCTTCCTTGGCCTGCGTCGGCTTTGTCGCGACACGGCCGATCTGGCCGGTTTCGTGCACCATCTTCAGGAACAGGCGGGCGGCATAGGCCATGCGCACACCCGGCGTGTTCATTTCCGAGTGGATGTTGCCGGTGGCTTTGTCGACGACGAATTTCTTGTTGTCTTGCGAATAGGGCAGGCCCGGCATGAAGCGGATGCTGGTGATGGTGCCATACGGGCGCACGTTGCAATAAAC
>CAZEAX010000085.1:0-13318 GCA_964510405.1 uncultured Streptomyces sp.
ACGTGCACGATCTGGGTGTTGGTCATGATCTTGAACAATTCGCCGCCGAGATGGCCGGTGGTGCCGTTGCCCCCCGACGCATTCGTTAACTTGCCCGGATGCTGGCGCGCGTAATCGATCAGCTCTTTGACCGACTTCACCGGCAGCGAGTTGGTCACCGCGAGCATGTTGTAGGTCGACAGGAACTGGCCGACCAGCGCGAGGTCCTTGTCGGGATCGTACGGCTGCTGCTGTTTGGGCAGCAGCGACTTGTTGATCGCGAGCGTCACCACGTTGGCGTAACCGATCGTATAGCCGTCCGGGTTCGCATGGACGACCATGTCGGTGCCTATGGTCTGCGCCGCGCCCGGCCGGTTGTCGATCACGATCTGCTGGCCCATTTGCTTGACCAGTTCCGCGGCGAGTATGCGCGTGACCACGTCCGGGGAGCCGCCGGCCGCCGACGAAATAACGAGCCGGATCGGCCGCTCGGGATAATCGGCGCAGGCGGCACCCGCGATGAACGTGAGTGCGACGGCGAGCGCAATGCGCAAACGAAACGGGCATTCGGGCATGGCGTCCCCTTTTTTTGAACGGCGGGCCGCGACACCGCGAGCCCTGTCGGGATTCTGGGACACTTGGCCGGCAGGGTCAAACCTGCTTGCGCAATCGTCAGCCGAGCACCTGGACGTTCAACTTGTAGTTGAGCCGCTTGCTCGAGGCGATCAGCGTGACGAAGTCTTTCATGGCAGCCATCTTGAGAAACCGGACATGGCAAACCTGGCGCCCACCGCATTTTGCTGATGGTCGAGTGCTGCGCGTTCGGCGACCATGCGGATCAGGAACGCGCCGAAATCGGGATTCTGGTAGAAGAGTTCGAGAATCCGGTTTTTGCTGATCACTCCCAATTCGACGTCGGTCAGGCACACGGCCGTATCGGTGCGCAGATGCTCGCGCGAGAATATTCCCATGACCCCGATCATCTGGCCCTCGGGCACGACGATGTTCTTGCCGGTCAATCGCGCCGAGTCCCGGAACAGGTAATAAACGCTGTCGGCACTGTCGCCTTTCGCAAACACGCGCTCGCCTTTGTTGCGCTTGATCTGCTGCATGTAGGGCACGATCAATTCCGGCGCACTCATTCCGCTTTGCGCGCTCGCGCGCACCTTGCGGATCAATTGCTTGACCTCGATCAGGCGCCAGATGTTGAGCGGCATCAGCAGGACGTGCAATACGAGGATGGGAATCAGGCCGGCCATCGAGCTGTAAGCGATGTACACGACGTTGCTGGCGATGGCGACCAGCCGCAGCGGAATCATGGTCTTCAGGTAAAAGGTGCTGAAGACCAGCGCGCCGCCCACATAACCCAAGACGTCCAGCGCGCTCATGGTTTTCCCAATCGCCCTTGGTACGAAGGGCTATGTACACCCTTGCCAATCTGACCGTGGGCGGAAAACGCGGCGAAAAGCACCGCAATATCGGCAGCCTTCGAACGGGCCGCACCAAAACCGGAACTAGCACTCATGCCGGGTAAGCCGCAAGTTGAGTGCCAGAGAACTTAACTAAATATAATCAGTAGGTTGGTGTTTAGTTCCGGGCAAAAAAACTATAATTTCGCACCGCGTTTGCCCACCTGATGCTGCGACGCACCAATATTGTTCAGAATGAGCTTGTAAATTTTTTATGTAACAATCACATTGCGCGCAAAGTTGGTGCAAAACGCGAATTGCCGCAAGCGCCCTGAATGTTGCGGTACGGGGCTTGGGTGATGAGGCACAAACTGCGTAGATTAAGGCGCCAGACGCTCGATCTGCCAACCGTCGCCGACGCGCGTATACAACACGCGATCGTGCAGGCGGTTCGAGCGGCCTTGCCAGAACTCGAGCGCGGAAGGCAGCACGCGGTAACCGCCCCACTGCGGCGGCCGGGCCGGCTTTGGGCCATGATTTTTTTCTGCCTCTGCAAAACGCGCTTCCAGCTCCGCGCGGCTGGTCACCACCCGGCTTTGCGGAGAAGCGATCGCGGCGTGCTGGCTGCCCACCGGGCGGCTCGCGAAATAATCGTCGGACTCGCGTGCCGATACTTTCTCGATGCGGCCTTCGATCCGCACTTCGCGTTCGAGTTCGACCCAGTGAAACAAGAGTGCTGCGACCGGGTTCGCCGCGAGATCCGCGCCTTTGCGCGAAGCGTAATTGGTGAAGAACACGAAGCCGCGCGCATCGACGCCTTTCAGGAGCACGATGCGCGCCGACGGCTGCCCGGCAGCCGACACCGTTGCGAGCGTCATCGAATTCAGCATCGGCATCTTCGCTGCGACGGCTTCGTCGAACCAGCGGTTGAATTGGACCAGCGGATCGTGCGCGACGTCGTGCTCGTCGAGGGTTTCGCGCATGTACTCCTGGCGCAGGTCGGCGATTTTCATGGGATTACCGGTGGCGTAGACAGACCGTATTTTACCCGCGCCGCGCCGCAACCGCGGCAGCCTGCCGCATCACATCGTTGCGTGCGCGCCGAAGAGCTGGTGATGGAACATCAGGAATGCGGCGTACAGAATCAGGCCCAGTGCGATTTTCCACCAGCCGATTTCGGCGAGCCTGAATTGGTTGCGTCCGCCGGCGATCGCCGCGAAAGGTATATTCGAGGTGACCGCGGCAAAATGTTGCCAGGCTTCGCCCAAAGAGGCCGCCTTGCGTTTGTCGATCAGCCACGCGCCCGATACCGCCAGCACTGCGAAGGTCCCGAAAAAAATCGCGGCCGCCGCGTCGCCGCGCGCAATGATATGACTCAGCGCCCACAAGGCGAAACCCCACATCAGCGGGTGACGGGTGATGCGCAGGATGCCATGCGCGGGTCCCGCGGACTTGAGCAGCCGTTCCTGGCCGACCGCCGTCGGATTGGGCGTGGCGAGCGCGCAGACCGCGAACACCAGCGCGAACGGCATCACGACGAGCGGTATTGGTCGCAGTGCCACCGCGTACCACAGGTTCACGAAAGGCGCGTGGTAAAACGCCCAGATCATCCACCCCAGCGTCGCGAACGCCACGAGCGAATACAACGCGAGGTACGCGCGGCCCATTACCGAGACAAGAACGTCGCGCAGCGGCGTGCTTGCCACGTAGTGGGTCGCGAGAAAGGCGGTCGAGGCGACCAGCAGATGGGTCATCGGGTTCATGGCGTGCTTTCGATTCATGCCCGCGGCATGCGCCGCGCGTAGCCGTCATATTAACGCTTGCCCGCAGTCTCGGCAGTAAGAATACTGTATGACTGCCGCCGGTAAAAGATGTCCCGCCCCACACACGTTGGGCGAGGCAGAATGGGGTTGACCCGTAGCGCTGTTATATACTCCGACAAAGCACAGGGGGCTCAAAAGCTACGCATGATGAATAGCGGGGCATCATGGATAGGGCGCCATAGCATTGTCACGGCGATCGCCGCGTTCGCTTTGATTGCAGCAAGCGCCGCATCGTGCGCGCAAGGCTATCCGTCAAGATCGATACGGCTGGTCGTCGCGTTTCCGCCCGGCGGAACGAGCGATGTCGTCGCGCGCACGCTCGCGCAGAAGCTCAATGAAGGTCTCGGCCAGCCCGTCATAGTCGAGAACCGCCCGGGAGCCGGCGGCAACCTCGGGGCCGAGTTCGTTGCCAAAGCGCCTGCGGATGGTTACACGCTGCTGGTCTGCACTCCCGCCGAGCTCGCGATCAACGTGAGCCTCTACAGCAAAATGCCGTTTGACCCGCTCAAGGATTTTTCCCCGGTCACGCTCGCAACCTCGGCGCCGCTCATCCTGGTCGTGCACCCGGCGCTGCCCGCGAAGACGGTGCGCGAGTTGATTGCGCTGGCCAAGTCACGCCCTGGGGAGCTCAACTTCGGCTCGGCCGGCGGTGGATCATCGCCGCACATGGCGCTGGAGCTGCTGCGGGAGATCGCTGGTATCCGGATCAACCATGTTCCATACAAAGGCACCGCGCCGGCAATCACGGATCTTCTCGGCGGCCACGTTCAGGCGTTCTTCTCCGGAATGCCGCCCGCGCTGCCGCAGGTTCGCGCCGGCAAGTTGCGCGCGCTGGCGGTGACAACCGCGAAGCGCACTTCGCTCATGCCGGAACTGCCAACCATGGTCGAGTCGGGCCTGCGCGACTTCGTTATCGACAATTGGCAGGGCGTGCTGTCGCCGGCGAATACCTCGCGCGATATCGTTTCGCGCCTCAATTCCGAAATCGTGAAAATTCTCGCGTTGCCGGACATAAAGCAGCGATTGTCCGAACAGGGTGCCGAGCCGGCAGGCACGACGCCGGAACAGTTTGCGGCGTTCATCAAGTCCGAGATAGGCAAGTACGCCGGCATCATCCGCAAGTCCGGGGCCAAAGTCGACTAGTCCAGGCGGCATGATTCAATCAGCATCGTCAAATAACGTCCGCGCCGCGCCTGACAAAGTTCTCGCCGACATCGCGGACTACGTTTTGGATTACAAGATCGAAAGCGAGCGCGCATACGACAACGCCCGCCTGTGCCTGACCGACAGCATTGCGTGCGCGCTCTATGCTCTGGACGTGCCGGAATGCGCAAGGCTGCTCGGGCCCTGGGTGCCCGGCACCGTGGTACCGAACGGCGCGCGCGTTCCGGGTACGCGATTCGAACTCGACCCGCTGAACGCGGCGTTCAATTTCGGCGCGATGATTCGCTGGTCGGACCTTAACGATGCATTTACGGCCGCCAGCTGGAGCCATGCTTCCGACAATCTGGCGGGCATCCTGACGATGGCCGACTACCTGAGTCGCCAGCGTGTCGCGGGAGGAGGTCGGCCGCTGCTGATGCGCGACGTGCTCGAAGCGCTCATCAAGGCTTATGAGATCCAGGGTTGTCTCTCGCTTGAGAACGATTGTTTTGGCAACTTCATCGACCACAATGTATTGATACGCGTGGCCTCGACGGCGGTGCTCACGCGCATGCTGGGCGGCACGCGCGATGAAATCGTAGCTGCAGTATCCAACGCGTGGATCGATACGAGCCTCGTCGCCTACCGCTTTGCGCCCAACACCGGAGCGCGCAAGAACTGGGCGTGCGCCGATGCGAGTTCGCAAGCGGTGCGCCTCGCGATGATGGCGATCAAGGGCGAGCAAGGCTATCCGACCATACTCACGGCCAAAAAATACGGCTTTTATGATGCGCGCTTCGGGGGCAAACCGTTCGGCATGCCGCAGCCGTACGCCGAATATGTGATACAAAACTCGATGTTCAAATTCGTGACCGCCGGGATGCACAGCCAGTCCGCCGTCGAATGCGCGTTCCGCCTGCAACCCCTCGTGAAAGACCGCGTCAATGAAATTGAGCGCATTGAGATACACGGCCACGCGCCGCTGATCAAGGTCATGGGCAAGACGGGCCCGCTCCATAATCCCGACGACCGCGACCATTGCGCGCAGTATGTCGTCGCCGTCGGCTTGCTCTGCGGCAGGCTGGGTCCGCCCGAGCTGGAAGACGATTTTGCCGCCGATCCGCGCATCGATGCGCTGCGTGCCAAAACGGTCCTCAGCGAGGAACCGCGTTACACGAAGGATTTTTTCGATCCGGACAAGCGCTCGAGCGCGAATGCGGTGCAGGTCTGGTTCAAGGACGGCACGTGCACGCCGAAAGTCGAAGTGGAGTATCCGCTGGGCCACCAGCGGCGGCGCTCGGAAGCGCTACCGATGTTGCGGGCGAAATTCGCAGCCAGCCTGCAGCGGAGATTTGGACAGAAGCAGTGCGAGCAGATCCTTGACAACTGCGATGACGGTTCCGCGCTTGATCAGATGGCCGTCGACCGGTTCACAAATATGTTTGTAGCGGTCAAAGCATGAAACGCGCGCGCTACATGGTCGTACGGCAGGTGTTTCGGCGTTGCTTGACTCAGTGTTGCAGGCAGTCGTCCGGCAGGCACTGGATCGGCGTGAAATCGCGGTGCGCGATGTATTCGGGACGGTAAAAGCGCCGGATATGGTTCCGGCAGGAATTGATGCTCAGGTAAACGATCGTGCGGTTCCACGGCGTCATATTGCTGCCCGACGCGTGCACGAGGTTGCAGTGAAACATCATCATCGAGCCGGCGGGGCCTTGCGGCGCGATGATGCCGCCGTCGGCGACGAGCCGCGTGATCGTCGCGTTGTCGATCGTCCACAGCGGGTAGCTCGTGGTCGACACGTCGTGGCCGGCCTCCTGGCGCCCTTTTTTGTGCGAGCGCGGAATGAACATCAGCGGCCCGTTGAACTCGTTCACGTCTTCGAGAAACACCGCGACGTTCATCGCGCGCGCGTCCGGCATGTCGTCGTCGTTGAACCACGTGCCGTAATCCTGGTGCCACTGCCACACGTCGCCGTCGAACGCCGCCTTGCCGTTGATCTTGAACTGGTGGATGTAAACGTCGTCGCCGAGGATTTGCCTGGCCGGCTCGATCAGCCGCGGATGATGCGCGAGCCGCCGGTAGGCGTCGTTGTAAGTATGCGCGGCGAAGTTCGTGCGCACGGCGTTGCTGCCTTTTTCACGCACGTTCTCGGGCCGCTCTTCGGCATAAAGCTTCGGCACCTCGGCGTTGAGCACGCCGGTCTCGCCGGGCGTGAAGAGTCCCGGAAAAAACAGGTAACCCTCGCGCGCGTACTCCTCAACTTGGGCAGGCGTCAGTTTCATGATCGTTCCCGCTGATTTACTTGGTGCGAGCTTATCACCGGCTGACAGGATCGTCAGCATGGGTCGCGCGCCTGTGTCGCCACCACAGCAGCGCGCCAACGAGTAACAGCGCAGCCGCCAGCGCGAGCCACCATCCCGCTGCGGGAATGGATGCCGTCGTGCCAGCGTCCCGGCGCGCGTGTTGCGGGTTTGTTGCCTGCCGCCATTCCTTGACCCACGCAGCGGGCTCGCGCAGCGGCGGCTCGTCGGAGAGCCAGGTCAGCGCGACGGGGAATGCGTAGTCGTTGATCTTTGCGCCGCTCTTCGGGTCGGTGAGATGCAAACGCACTTCGTCGATCCGCGTGGGTTGGTCGCTCCAGTAGAAAAAACTGACGACGCCGATGCCGCCTGCGGGCAGCGATGCCGGCGCGCCCGTGCCGCCGTCGTCGATCACGGGTTTGCCTTTGAACCAGCCGCTCGCCGTCACCGCGACGGGCGTTGCGCCGGTAACTGCGAAGCGCACGTAAAACGGCTGCTGGCGCGCGAGCAGCGCGTCGGGCGCCGGATCGGTGGCGAGAATTTTGAGTTCGGTCGCGGGTTCGGCATATGCAAGTGTCGCGCCGAACAGCAGCACCGCCCACGCCATGCGGCGAATCCGCGCAGCTGGCATGCCGTTACCGGCTCACCTGGTTGCGGCCTTTATTTTTCGCGCGGTACAGCGCCTTGTCCGCGGCCTTGATGACTTCTTCGGGTGTGGCAAGCTCCGCGCTGCGTTCCGCGACCCCGATACTGATGGTGACCGACACCGAACTGCCTTCGCGGTAGGCGCCGCGCTTGCGCGTCGACGGTTCCGGCTTGTCCGGGCGGTCGGGCGCGCGCACCGCGATTTTGTAGGTTTCGATCGCGCCGCGCAGCGCTTCGAGATGCGGCGTGGCGTGCGCGATGTCTTTGCCGGGAAACAACACCGTGAACTCTTCGCCGCCGTAGCGGAATGCCGTGCCGCCGCCGCTCACCGCCGCAAGTTTGGCGGCCACCATTTTCAGCACCTGGTCGCCGAGATCGTGGCCGTGCGTGTCGTTGAATTTCTTGAAATGGTCGACGTCGCACATCGCGATCGTATAGCGGCGGCCGAGCCCCATCATGCGCTCGTTCAGATTGCGCCGGCTCGGCAGGCCCGTGAGCTCGTCGCGAAACGCCATGCGGAAAGTGTCCTGCAGCAGCGCGACGGTGAAGATCAGCGCCGCGGCCGCGAGGTAAACCGCGAACGCATTCGGCTCGCCGATGAAGTGCATGGCAAGCGCGAATGCGAGGAGCGCGCCCGCGAAGGCGATGTCGAGCGTCATGCGCTTGACCATCCACACCGCGAGGCTGGCGCCGATGCCGAGCGTCAATGCTAGCAGGCTTAAATGGCGGAGCGGCGACGCGGCGAAGAGCGTCGTGTTGACGAACGGTGAAATCGCCCACGCGGTGATGCGCGTGGCGGGCGCGTAAATCACCCACACGGTAAACAACACCTCGGCGGCCAGCACGCCCAGACGCTGCAGGCCGTGAATGTTGAATATCCCGCGCTCGGGCGTCAGGCACAACAGCGCGAGGTTCAGCGGTACGAACACGCCGAGCGCCGCGAACAACGTGTGCGCGCGAAAGCCGGCGAGCCCGTCGCGCGCCAGCACGCCGTAGCTCAGGCAGGCGAGGCCGAGCGTGATCAGGGCGAATACGATACGGCCGCGCCGGAAACCGAGTCCGAGCAAGGCGCCCAGCGCGAGCGCAAAATAGACGCCGTAGATTTTGATGCCCGCGAGCGTCGGCGGCAGCTCCGCGACGTGCGGTACCGCGAGCCACGCTGCAGCGATTATCACCGCCGGCAGCACGAGTTCGAGCAAGAGGGCCGCGGGGTTCATGCGGCCGGGCGCACTGGCGGATTCATGGTGGGTGCAACGAGCATGGGTTTCGGAAAAATACGCGCGCCTGTGGGTTGCACGTGAATTCGGCGCGCATTTCGAAGGATAGCACGCGTTTTTGCACCTTAGATATTGCAGATGCGTTTCACGCCGGCGTCGCCGCGGGACCGTACCGGTGAACTCTTTGCGTTCGCGGCAATCTTATATGGACGCGCACTGCGGCGGCCGTCCCGTGCCTGCGTTTACTTTGCAAAGGAACCAACGCCATGAAACTTTACTATGCGCCGGGCGCCTGTTCGCTGTCGCCTCATATCATCCTGCGCGAAGCGGGTTATAAGTTCGCGCTCGAGAAAGTCGATCTCGGCGCCGGGACCACGGCCGGCGGCGAAGATTTCACGCAGATCAACCCCAAAGGCTACGTCCCGGTACTGCAGCTCGACGACGGCCAGCTGCTGACTGAAAACATTGCGATCGCCGAATACCTCGCCGATCAGAAGCAGGAGTCGGGACTCGCGCCGAAAGCCGGCACGCTCGAACGCTATCGCCTTGTCGAGTGGCTCGCTTTCATCAGCACCGAAATCCACAAGCAGTTCGGCCCGCTGTTCAAATCCGCGACGCCCGAGGTTACCCGGCAAACGCAAAAGGACCAGCTCGCCAAACGTTTCGATTATCTCGCCGCGCAGTTGACGGGCAAGCAATACCTGCTGGGCGATTTCACGGTTGCCGATGCCTACCTGTTCACCGTGCTGAACTGGGCGGGCCATGTGAAAATCGACATGAGCCGGTGGCCGGTGCTCGAGACTTACATGACGCGCGTCGCCGCGCGCCCGCAGGTGCAGGCCGCGCTCAAGGCCGAAGGTCTCGTCGCATAGCCCTCGCGGCGGCGGGAAAAGCGCGCATACTGCCGGCTCCGTACTAATCCATAGGCATGCATGGCAAAGCCGACTCTGCACAAACCGCCCAAACCGGCGGCGCCCGCGCCCGCGAAAAGCAGGAATCCGTTTGCGCTCAATCCGAATTTCAATCAGCAGATGCGCAAAGTGCTGGGCAAGCATTACCGCGCCAAATTCGGCGTCAAATGACGTTGTTATCGGCGCCGCCGTAGCGTTGCCGGCGCGCGCTGTTATGATGGCGCTCCGCTGCCATCAGGTTTGATTTTTCGTGCTCGCCTACCGCCATCTTTTTCACGCCGGCAATTTCGCCGATGTATTCAAGCACGCGCTGCTTGCGCAGCTCGCGCTGGCCCTGGCGAAAAAAGACAAGCCGTTTTTCTGCCTCGACACGCATGCCGGCATCGGCCGCTACGACCTGACGCACGACTGGGCGCGCAAAAACGCCGAATACAAAACCGGCATTTCGCTCGTGTGGCCGCGCAAGGACGCGCCGCCGGAACTCGCGCCTTATCTCGACGCGGTGCGCGCGGAAAATCCCGGCGGCAAGCTCAATTTCTATCCCGGCTCGCCGCGCATCGTGCGCCGGCTCATGCGCGCGCACGATCGTCTCGCGCTGACCGAACTCAACAAAAAAGACTGCGAAACGCTCGCCGAGTTGTTCGCCGGCGACCGGCAGGTGCAGGTGCGGCTGCTCGACGGCTACCAGGCGCTCAAAGCCTTCCTGCCGCCGCCGGAGCGGCGAGGTCTCGTGTTCATCGATTCGTCGTTCGACCGCGCGCAGGAATTCAAGCGGCTGACCGACGGATTTGTCGAGGGACATCGCAAGTTCGCGACCGGCGTCTATGCGTTGTGGTATCCGCTGATGGATGCGATCGCGATGCAGGGATTCGAGCGGCGCATGGCGGCGACCGGCGTGCGCAAAATCCTGCAGCTCGAACTCGCGGTGCGTAACCTGGGTGTTGCCGGCAGCGTGCGCGGCTGCGGCATGCTCGTCGTGAACCCGCCGTTCGGGTTCGAGGCGGCGGCGCGGAAGATTCTGGCCTGGCTGTGGCCGCTGCTCGCGCAGGACGGCGAGGGCGGCGAGCGCGTGCGCTGGCTCGTGCCCGAATAACCGGCGGTTACCGCACGTAGCTCGTATCGGTTCCGGCAGCGTCCGATTTGACCTTCGCGGCCCTTGCGGCGTCCGCTCTGGCGGGCGATAGCAGGGGTCCGCATATCGTGAAAACGCCGTCGCCGTTGGTGGGCGTGTCGACCGAGCCTTCGCGCGCGAGCTCGGCGTTCAACCTGGTGATGGTTTGTTTTTTCTGAATTTGCTGGCGCCGCAATTGCTCTTCATCCATGCGGCGAACTTCGTCCCAGCGGCCTTCTTTCGCGAGTTGCTCGCGCAACTGAGTTTCCTGCCGGCGTTGCAGCATTTCGGCGACCCCGGGTGTAGCGCTGGCCGGCGGATCTTCTTCCGCAGCGAGCGCCACTTCGAACGTGCACGACAACACAAGCGCGACCACCAGAGTTCGCATAGTTGCCCCCATCTAATATTTTTCTTTCTTATCCTGGAGCAAGTCTATGGTAATACAGGCAATTCGGATTGTCAGGAAAAATCCACAATTCAGGGGCATTAAGTCACGCTTCACGTCCACTAATTGTGGTTTTTTCGAAACGAAAAGCGCAACGACAGGGTGCGCTGAAGAGCGGGCGGAAACCTAAGGCGTGGCGGCAAGCGCAACGCCGAATTGCGCGGGCGTCACGATGCGAAACGGCGCGCGTCTCACCTTGCGACGTGCGAGTTCGAGCAGCAGCAGGTCTTTGGTGACGAGAAAATCCGCGCGGCAGGCGCGCGCGAGTTCGAGAAATTTCTGATCGTCCGCGTCACGGCACACCGGCAGTGGATTGCCGGCGGCGAATTCTTCGTCATCGCGCGCGACCGCGTTGCGCGCGACGCGCCGGCACTCTGCCATGCAGGAGGCCTGTGTATCCGCGGCGAGAATTTTCTTGTGCAGAAGAGGATATGCGAGCACCGCCGCGAGTTCTGCCGCGCACGCATCGTCGATAAAAATTTCCGCGTGCGCGCGGGTGACCGCCGATCTGATCGGCGCAACGCCCGCGTCGTCGAACACCAGCCAGTCGAGCCAGACGTTGGTGTCGAGCACGAGCCGCAGCGGCAATGCGGGCTGGCGGGTCACGGCCTCCCGCCGCAAGTGCGCTACGCCGCGGCGCGCGCGGGGCGCAAATCCGCGACGCCGTCCGCGTCAGTCGCGGAGATCGTGGTGCGCACCATGTGCCGCGGATGCAGGTTGTCGGGCCACGGCCGCCCGCGGTGCAGCGTCGCGCGGTTGTCCCACATTACGACGTCGCCCGCCTGCCAGCGATGCACGTAGGTAAATTCGGGACGCGTCGCCTCGGCGATCAACCGGTCGACGAGCGCGAGCGCTTCATCCTTCGGCATGCCTTCGATCCCGCACGTGTGCGATGCGACGTACAGCGCGGCGCGGCCGTTGACCGGGTTGACCCAGCGCATGCGCCAGCACACGGGCGGCATGGTCGAGCGCTCGCGCTCGGAGGCGAGCTGCGGCGCGATCTTGCCGCGCGAGTGCGCATAGTCGTGCCATGCGTAAGACTTCGCGAGCTGATCGCGCAACGTTGCGGACAACCGCGCCCATGCGTGCCGCATCGACGCGAACTCAGTTTCGCCGCCATGCGGCGGAATCACGCGCGCGGACAGCACCGACGCGAGCGCGGGCGGCACCTTGAACGAGCTGTCGGTGTGCCACAACTGGTTGGCGCGCGCCCGCAGCGCTTCCTTGTGATCGGGCGGCACCAGGCCGCCCGTCGCGCGGTCGATGTTGGTGAGAATCGAAAACGGCGTGCCTTCGCCGAGCGACGCGGCTTTTGCCGTTTCGAGCGGCCCGAACCGCTGCGAGTAGGCGACCTGCAATTCGTCCGTGATCGGCTGCCCGCGGAACAGCAGCACCGAGTGTTCTTCGAACGCGGCGCGCACCGCGGCATACACGTCGTCGTGCGCCGCCGCTTCGGCGAGCCCCGCGCCGCGAACTTCGGCGCAGAAACCCGGTCCCAACGATATCAATTCCATCAAACTTCTCCCCGCGAGGCGCAGCGTCGAACGGCGGCCCGCATTGGCGTACGTACTTTTTCAAGTATATCGCCGCGCGTTGCCCGCTGTCGCGCCGAGTGCGGATTTCCTGCTAGCATGAGCGGTTGAACAATGCAGCCGGCGGGCGTAACAGCTTATGAATATCGATGTCGTTAAAGTTACTCGCGCGCTCGATTATGCGGCGAAAAAACACGTGGGCCAGCGCCGCAAGGGCGAGGCCCGGGAACCGTACGTGAACCATCTCGCTGAAGTCGCGCATCTGCTCGCCGAAGCCACCGGCGGCGCCGACAGCAACCTCGTGGTCGCGGGCCTCCTGCACGACTGCATCGAAGACCAGGGCGTCACGTACGGGGAACTGGTGGAACTCTTCGGCGCCGACGTCGCGGACCTGGTGCGCGACGTGACCGACGACAAGACTTTGCTCAAGGCGGAGCGCAAGCGGCTGCAGGTCGAGCACACGCCGCACAAGTCCGATCGCACCAAAATGCTGAAGATCGCGGACAAGACTTCCAACCTGCGCGCGATGGCGGTGAGCCCGCCCTCCGGCTGGGACGAGCAGCGCAAGCGCGATTACTTTGCGTGGGCGCTCGCGGTGGTCGCCGGCTGCCGCGGCGTGAATGCTTTTCTCGAAGCGAAATTCGACGAGGCTTATCGCAACGGGCAGAAGTAAATTGCCCCCATCCCATCCTTCCCCCGTAAACGGAGGAAGGTGCGTTCTTAAGATTTTCGCGCCCCAATTTTGATTCCCTCCCCCGCCATTGTTAGCATCCGTTTCGCAGTCGCGAAATGCACGACGT
>CAZEAX010000086.1:0-13294 GCA_964510405.1 uncultured Streptomyces sp.
GCACCAGCACGCCGTCGAGCCTGGCTGCCTTCTTATACGCGGATGCTGCCGCGATTACCTCGTCGTATGCTTTGCGCACCGCCGCGTCCCCGCTCACGCGCAGGCGTATCGCGCCGGCTTCGGTCTTGTGCGGGATGTCTGCCGACTCGATTTTGAGCGCGAGCTCGCCGCCGAGGTCGGCGGCGATGCGAACGGCTTCATCGGCATTGCGTGCCATTGCTTCGCCCGTGACCGGAAACCCGTAAGCGGCGAGTACCGCCTTGCTGACGCGTTCCGTCAGAGTTCCGGTCGCGGCTTGAAGCTGAACGCGCGCAGCCGCGACGTCGATATCCGTCGGCCGCGTCGACGCAGTGTGCGGTCGCCGCAAAAATTCGCCGTAACGCACCGCAGCGCGCACCGCTTTCAAACAACTCAGCGTATTGCGGTACACGGCCACGCCTTCCAATGCGAGACTCCGGGCCGTCAACGCAGGATCGTCGTTGCATGCGCCCGTCCACAAGATGGCCACCGGCTTGTCCGCCGATTTAGCCGCCTCGGCGGCTTGCCGCACGTCGCTCGCGACCGACAACGTAAAAATCGGCACGATCACGTCGATGTTTTGATCGGCGGCGATGGCCTCTATGCACCGCTTGAACATGTCCGGATTGCCAATGGCCGCGTTGGTGACGTCCGTGGGATTGGAGGTCGTGCCGTGCTTGGGCAATACGGTGGCGAGCTGAGCCTGGGTCTGCGCGCCATACGCAGGAAAGGTCAGGCCGAGACTGGCCCCCAGATCGACCAGCAGGACGCCGTTGCCGCCGGAAATGGTCGTAGCCGCCACGCGCGCGCCGCGCGGCCACCGGCGCGTGCGCAACAACATCGCCGTCTCGTACAGCTCGTTGCAGTCGTCGACGCGAATGATGCCGCACTGGCGCAAAGCCGCATCGCATATTTCGTCCGCGCCGGCCATCGCCCCGGTGTGCGAGGCCGCCGCGTGGCTGCCGGCTTCGGTACGCCCGAGCTTGACCATGACGATGGGCTTCGCGCGCGCAGCCGCGCGTTGCGCGACTTCGAGCAGGCGCGCACCATCGGGAATGTGCTCGGCGAGCACCATGATCACGTCCGTGGCAGCATCGTCGATCATGAACTGCATGAAATCGAGAATGTTGAGATCGGCGGAGTTGCCGCAGCTCACCTCGTAGCTGATGCCAACACCCGCTTCCTGCGCGCGCCACATCACGTTGACCTGCCCCGCGCCGCCGCTTTGCGCGACGACGCCGACGTTGCCCGCCGGCTGGCGCTTGGCGACCGTGGCCGAAGTCGTCATGGCGAAACCGTCGATGAAATTCACCATGCCGTTGCAGTTGGGCCCCATGACCCGCATTCCGGTTTTGCGCGCGAACGCCGTGATCGCCGCCTGCATCGCGCGGCCCTCGGCAGTGCCGGTTTCGGCGAAGCCGCCGGAGTAGATCGTCGCGAAACGTGCGCCGCGCGCTGCGCAGTCTTCGAGTATGCCCATCACGCGCTCAGTAGGCACGACGATGCCGACGTGATCGGGCGCCTCGGGAAGATCGCGGACACTCGGATAACACTTGATACCGCGCACTTCCTTGAAGCGCGGATTGACCGGAAAAACCTTCCCTTTGTAGCCGAAATTCATGATGCGCATCAGCACGCGGCCGGCAAAACGCGTGAGATCGTCGGTGGACCCGACCAGCGCAACGCTGGCCGGCGCGAAGAACGGCTTCAAATCGGGTACGGATACAGACGCGCTCACTGCGTGACTCCTGAGGTGATGCTTGATTGGCTAACGGGCGAGACCGACGTCGATCAGCACGCTCTTGTATTCTTCGTATTGGGCCTTGAGCAGCTTGCGGGTGTCGGCGCTGATCAAGAATTGGCCTTCCCAGAAATTGCTTTCGAGGTCTTTTTTCCAGTCGTCGGTCTCGACCGCGCGCGCCAGCACATTTTCCCAGTACGCGATTTGCGCCGCGCTCATGCCTTGCGGTCCGATCACGCCACGGGAACTTGAGAACACGCTGTCGGCCCCCTGCTCTTTCCACGTCGGCACGGCCGCGAAACTTCCGGTCAGGCGCTTCGCCGACGACACCGCGATCGCGCGCAGGCGACCTGCCGCCATGAGCGAAACCACGCCGGACACGGGCACTGCCGCGACGTCGACATGTCCGCCCATCACGTTGGTCAGCGACTGTATCCCGGAATTGAATACCACGAATTTGAGTTTCTTCACGTCGACCCCGGCGCTTTTCAGCGCAACCATCGTCGCGATATGGTTCGAGCCGCCGAGACTCGCGGCCACCGCGAAGCTTACTGAAGCAGGGTCGGTTTTCAGTTTGTCGATCACGTCGCGGCCGCTGCGCAGCGGGCTGTCGGCTTTCACCGCGAACGCGACGTACTCGTTGAACAACTGCGCGATCGGCGTCACGCCAGTATAGGTGATGGAACTCGCGCCGAGGATGTGTTCGATGAGCAGATTGATCGGGCTCACCGAAATATACGCACCGTCGCCCGCGTGCTGGTTGAGATAGCCCCACGCGATCACGCCGCCGGCGCCGACTTTGGACACGACGGTCAGCGGCGCATCGACCAGCTTGCGCTGCTGGATCACGCGCTGCAAGGTGCGCGCGATCACGTCGTTGGCGCCGCCCGGACCCGACATGGCGACGATCTCGACCGGGCGCTCGGGCTTCCAGTCGGCGGCGAACGCCGCACCGCAAATGAGCAATCCCGCCGCCGCCGCAATGCCCGCGCACAATGCGCGACCCTTCCCGCTTGCCTTCATCGATGTTCGACCATCACGCTAATCCGGCCGCATGCCGGAGTCTTTGACGATCTTCGCGTATTTGACGAGTTCCGTCTTGACGAAAGCGGCCAGTTCATCGGGCGTGCTGCCGACGGGGTCCGCGCCCTGCGCCACCAGCCAGTCGCGGAAATCGGGCGCGCGCAGGATCTTGACGACTTCGGCATTGAGCCGTGCGATTATCGCCGCCTGCGTTCCCGCCGGCACGAACAGGCCGTACCACGTGACAGCCTCGAATCCCGGAAATCCCGCTTCCGCCACGGTCGGCAGATCGGGCGCCGCCAGCGAGCGCCTGGCGCCGGTCACCGCGATTGCGCGCAACCGGCCGCTTTTCACGAACGGCAGCGTAGAAGTCATGCTGCCGAACATCGTCTGGGTTTCCCCGCTGATCAATGCAGTGAGCGCCTGACTGCTGCCGCGGTACGGCACGTGCACGAGCTTGACGCCGGCCGCATCGCCGAACATGACTCCAGCGAGTTGCGCGGGCGTGCCGGTGCCGGACGAGCCGTAGTTCAACTGGCCGGGCCGGCTGCGCGCGAGTGCGGCGAGTTCCTTGACCGTGCGCGCGGGCAGCGACGGATGCACGACCAGCAGATTGGGCAGCGACGCAATCTGGGTCACCGCGGTGAAATCCTTGACCGGATCGTACGGCACTTTGCCGTAAAGGTTCGGATTGATAGCCAGCGTAGTATTGGACCCGTTGAATACCGTATAACCGTCCGGCGGCGATTTCGCCGCGAGTTCCGCGCCTACCATCGTCGCCGCGCCCGGCCGGTTATCGACGATCACGGTTTGTCCCAGTGCTTCAGTCATTCTGGGGGCCAGCGCGCGCACGACCAGGTCCTGCCCGCCGCCCGGCGGAAACGGCACGATGTAGCGGATCGGTTTGGCAGGATAGCTTTGCGCGAACGCGCCGAGCGCCAACAGCGAAATGACGGCGACCGCACTTCGCAGTGTTTTGGTCATAAATGTTCATCTTCCGCTGCGAAACCTTCCGCGCGCCAGCGCAGCATGCCGCCGTTCAGGTTGGCAATATCGCGCACGCCTTCTTTCTGCAGCATGACGACCGCCTGCGCCGAGCGCGCGCCGGAGCGGCATACAGTCACCACCGGTTTGTCGCGACCGATCTCGGCGGCCCGTTGTTTAAGCGTACCCAACGGAATCAGTTTGGCCCCGCGAATATGGCCGAGCGCTCCGGTGAATTCCGCGGGTTCCCGCACGTCGATGATTCCCACGCGCCCGGCGATTTCTTCGAGCGTATGCGGCTGGATTTCCCAGATGCCGCCGAAGGTGAACGTCAACGGCGCCCACTGTGGATCGGAGTTATCCGCTTTTGCATCCGCGGGTTGGCCGCATTTGAGATTCGCCGGCACCGCGACGTCGATCTGCTTCGGATGCGGTAAAGCGAGGTTGTTCATATAACCCGCGAAATCGTCCACGCCGATGTCACCGCCGAGGCGCGGATTGTAGCGGCGCTCTTCTTCCACGCTGGTTGCCGTCACGCCGCGGTAATCGTGTGCCGGATAGATCAGGCAGGTCGCAGCCAGCGAAAAAATCTGCTCGCGCACCGACCTGAACATGAGGCGCGGATCGCCCTGCTGGAAGTCGGTGCGCCCGCTGCCGCGGATAAGCAGGCAATCTCCGCTGAACGCCATGCTCTGATCGTCGAGCACGTAAGTGACGCAGCCGCTGGTATGACCGGGCGTTGCACGGACCTCGACGTAACGCTTGCCGAAAGCGACGTGGTCGCCGTGCTTGAGCAGACGGTCAGCACCGGCCGCGCCACCGTTCGCCGACAGCGCGATCCGGCTGCCGGTGCGCTGCTTCATCAGCCACGCACCGGTCACGTGATCGGCGTGCACATGCGTATCGAGCGTCCACCGCAAACGCAGGTTCAATTCATGTATCAGCGCGGCATCGCGCCGCACCTGCTCGAACACCGGATCGATCAGGATCGCTTCGCCACTCGCGCTGTCTCCCAGCAGATACGTGTAGGCGGACGACTGCGCGTCGAAAAGCTGGCGGAAGATCAGCATGGTCGTAACGACCGCGACAACGCGCTAGTCAATCCGCGCTCCTGAATCCTTGACGGCTTTCGCCCATTTCGCGATTTCGGAATGCACGAAACGCGCGAGTTCCGCGGGCGTCGACGACTCCACTTCGGCACCGTCATCGGCAAGACGCTGGCGCATCTCGGGCGTATTGAGCGCTTTGACAATTTCGGCGTTGAGCCGGTCGATGATGGGTTTCGGCGTGCCTGCGGGGGCCACCACGCAGTACCACGAAGTGGCTTCGAAACCCGGCAGCCCTGCTTCCATCATCGTGGGCACATCGGGCAGCGACGCCGAACGCTTGGCGCCGGATATCGCCAGCGCGCGGACCTTGCCCGCCATGTGCAGCTGCCGACTCGACGGAATTTGCGCGACCATCATGTCGATCTCGCCGCCGAGCAATGCCACCATGCCCGGACCGCCGCCTTTGTATGGCACGTGCACCATATCGAGGTGCGCCGCGCTCATCAGCATTGCGCCCGTCATATGGTTGGAGCTGCCGTTGCCCGACGAACCGTAGGTCATCTTGCCGGGGCGCGATTTCACGAGCGCAATGAATTCCTGCAGCGTTTTCGCGGGCACGCCGAGATTAACGACGATCACGAGCGGGACCTTCGCCACCAGCGTGATCGGCGCGAAGTCCTTTTCAGGATTGAACGGCAGCTTCTTGCCGTACAAAGTGACGTTGATCGCCATCGGGCTCACCGGGGCGAGCAATATCGTGTAGCCATCCGGCAGAGATTTCGCCGCGATTTCCGCGCCGACGTTGCCGCCCGCTCCGGGACGGTTGTCCGGCACGACCGTCTGGCCGAGCGATTCGGTCAACTTCTGCGCGAGCGTGCGCGTCAGGAGGTCGGTCGCACCGCCCGGCGCGTATGGAGCGATAAAACGCACCGGCTTGTCCGGATAGCGTTGCGCGGCCGCCGAAGTCGCCGCCAGCGCGATCGCCGCCGCCCATCCCGCTAATACCAGCCGCATCGACTCCTCCAGCCATTATGGGGGGCTGCCTGCACGCGGCAACCTGCCCCCATTCTAATGGGGAGACGGCAATTCAGGTAGCTCGGTAACGCCCCGTACGGTCAATGCGCGTGATTTTCGGCCGCGGTCAGGCCACCGCAGGGACGCTTTTGACGCCGACGTGGCTCGTGAGGTATTGAGTAATGTCCCGCCGCACCTGGTTGAAATCGATCGCCGAGACTTCGCGCGGTCGGGGCAACTGGATGCGTGCGTCGTGTTCGATGCGGCCGGGTCCGGCCGTCATCACGACCACGCGGTCCGACAGCACCACGGCTTCTTCGACCGAGTGAGTCACGAAAATCACGGTCACCTTCGTGCGCTCCCAGATCTCGAGCAGTTCCTGCTGGAGCTTTTCGCGCGTCAGCGCATCGAGCGCGCCGAACGGCTCGTCCATCAACAGCACTTCGCAGTCGTTGGCAAGCACGCGTGCGATGGCGACGCGCTGCTTCATGCCGCCGGACAACTGGCTCGGATAGTAATCCGCAAACTTGGTCAACCCGACCATATCGGTGTAACGCGCCGCGATTTCATCGAGATTGGCTTGCGGCAGGCCGCGTTGCTTCGGCCCGAAAGCAATGTTCTCTTTGACCGTAAGCCACGGAAACAGCGCAAAATCCTGAAACACCATGCCGCGCTCCGGTCCCGGCCCGGTAATCGGCGCGCCGTACATTTCAACCGTACCCGCAGTCGCCGTCTCAAATCCCGCGATGATGCGCAACAGCGTCGATTTGCCGCAGCCGGACGCGCCGATCAGGCATACAAATTCGCCTTTGCTTATCGTGAGATTGACGTCGCGCAGCGCTTCCACGGTCTGCTCACCGATCGTGAACCGCTTGCTCAAGCCTTTCACGGCGAGAGTCGGCCGCGCGCTGCGATGGAGTGCCGCGTCATGCATGATGTTGCGGGCTCCAAGCGAGCAGCCGGTTGTTGATCGCGACGATGACGCGGTCCGACAAGAAGCCAGCGAGACCGATCACGATCATGCCGGAAATCACGAGATCGGTGCGCGACAGCGTGCGCCCGTCCATGATCACCGCACCGAGACCTTCGGGCACGCCGGTCATCTCCCCGACCACGATCAGGATCCACGCGAAACCGTGGCCCAGCCGCAGGCCGTTGAAAATCGACGGCGTCGCCGCGGGCAGCACGACCTGGCGAAACAGCGACGAACCTTTGCAACCGAGCATCGATGCGGCTTCGAACAAACGGTAATCGACCGACCGTACGCCAAACGTCGTGTTGAGCACGATCGGATAAAACGCGCCCAGAAAAACGAGAAATATCGCGGCGTTCGGCCCCAGTCCGAAAAATATCATCGACAGCGGCAGCCACGCGGTTACAGGCACCGGGCGCAGGATTTGCAATGTTGGGTCGATGAGTTCGCGCACGAGCTTGATGCGCCCGATCAAAAGGCCCAGCGGAATGCCGACCGCGGCGGCCGCAAAAAACCCGCCATACACGCGCTGCACCGATTTCCAGAAATGAATGTGGATGGTTCTGCTGAACGCGTCGTCATAGACGCCGCCGAACGAGAAATCGTACAGCATGATGGCGACGTCGCGCGGCGGCGGGATCAACCGCGTGCCGGTTGCGCGCACGGACACATCCCATGCAAGCAGCAGCGCAAGCGGAACCAGCAATGGCTTCAGCCAGCGCTTCACCTTCTGCAATAGCGGTGAATCGCCCGCCTTCACCGGCGCTTCAATGACGCGCTCCATTGCGATTCACCCGGCGCGCGCCGCTTACCTGGTTTTCGCCAATTCCGCGACGAACGTCGTGTCGATAAACTTCGCATAGTCCGGCAGCGCACGGATTTGCTTCTTGTCGAGCATTTCCGAGCCGTAATACTTCGCGCGCTTGACCCAGTCCGCGTCCGTGTTCCACGTGAGCTCGACATTGGGCGCGGCAATCTCGATCGTCGGCCGCGGCTGGCCGAGTTTTTGCGCGGCCATGTCGACGAATGCCGCACGGTTGGCCATCGCGTACTCGGTCGCCTTGCGATGGATGGACAGGAACACTTTTACCAGCTCAGGGTTTTCCTTGATCATCAGCTCGTGCGTGGTCATTACCATGTTGACCGAGCCGGTCGGCGTGCTATAGGGAAACTCGACGATCTTGCCGACGCCCTTGGCGACGCTGATCGAAGGCCCCGGCTCGGCACCCACATACGCATCGATATCGCCGCGTTCGAGCGCCGCCGGCATGTCGCTGAACGACACCCTTATCGGCTGGATGTCCTTGATCGACATGCCTTCCATCTTCAGACGGTCAAGTATTACCACTTCCTGCGTGGAACCCGGCAGGATCGCCACTTTTTTGCCGGCGAGGTCCTTGATCGACTTGATGTCGGACTTGGCGCCTGCAACCACGGCCATGCCGCGATTGCACTGCGCGCCTATGATCACCACCGGTTCGCCCGCCGCACCGCCGAGGGTCGCCGCCGCGAGCCCGTAAGTGCCGAAATCGACCGAACGCGTGACCACCGCATTCTTGCCGTCGGTCGGCGTTTCGTAAGGAATGACCTCTATCTTGTAGCCGGCCGGCGTAAATTTCTCGTAGAAATACGGCGTGATCGCGTGGATCAGTTTCAACGTGCCGACCTTGATCACGCGGTCCGCCGAGAACGCCGGCGTAGTCCATGCGGCGACGGTCACGACGATCGCCGTCAGCAGCAGAATTTTTCTGGATATAGTCATTGCCTCGCTCCACGATGGTTACGCGCCGTTGCGACGCATGCTCGTGTCATCAGCAAAGGCTGTGCCATGCGCAAGACCGCATGGACAGCGGGTTTAGAACCGGCGCAAGTTGACCCGCGCACTGCCGCGGTGCGCATATCGGATGAGCGCACCGCCGGGGTGCGCAGTTTCCGGCCAGATTACTTCAGCGGAATGGAAACCAGTTCCGTCAACAATGAGGTAAGCGCGCCGGCCGGACTCACGAGATCTTCGAGTATGGTGAAATGATTACGGTCGCCGAGTTCGACGAAGCGGCCCGGCAGGCCCTCGCGCTCACGTGCCGCCGCGAATTCTGCGGACTGCCGTCGCAGCTCGGGCAACTCGCCGCCGCCGCACGCGACCATCAGCGGCACTGCCACCGGTGCCGGATGAAGAAGCGGGCTCAGGCGCCGCGCCTGGTCTGCATCGAGCTTAAGCTTGTCGTTGATATAGCACCACCGCATCGGTTCCAGGTCGTAAATTCCGCTGATCGCGAGACCGCCCTTAACCGCCGGTTCATCAAGCACTATCGAGGTCAAATGTGCGCCTGCCGACCAACCGGCAACATAGAGGCGATTCGCGTCACCGCCATACGCGTCGACGCGTTCTGCCAGCCAGCGGATCGCCGCGCGAATTTCCCCAGCTATGCCGTCGAGCGAAATATCGGGCGCCAGCGTGTAGCCGACCATCGCGACTCCGATGCCGTGCGCGAGCGGTCCGCGCGCCAGCACGCTGAAATCCTCCTTGGCGCGCATTTGCCAGTAGCCGCCGTGAATGAATACGACCACAGGGCCGCGCGCTTTTGCCGGAAAATAATCGATGCGGTTGCGCGGGGCCGCGCCGTAGCGCAGGTCGAGATGTTGCGGCATTTCGCTGCGCAAGCGATCGCCTCGCGCGCGCAAATCCGCCATCAATTCACTGCTGTTCGCAACCGCCGCGCTGTTGTTGTACGCAGCGTCGAGCGCCACGCGATCCATGCCGCGATAGATATTCATGCAACCCTTTCAGCAAAAACTGCACCAGAGCCGGACCGGCAACGCCTATGGCATATGCATTGCTTCAACAACCGGTTTCATGCGATAAGAAGCCGATGTCCGTTCCCTATTCTCTCGCCCTGACCGAACTGCAACCGCGATTGCGCGACGGCGGACTGACGCCGACGCAAATCGCGCGCGACGTGCTCGCTGCGGCGGCCGGCGGCGACCGGCATCATGCGTGGATATACCGGCTGACCGACGACGCCGTGCTGGAACAGGCCCGACGCATCGAGAGTCTGCCCGACGCCCGCACGCTGCCATTGTACGGCGTACCGTTTGCGATCAAAGACAATATCGATGTTGCAGGTCACCCGACCACTGCGGCGTGCCCTGCTTTCAAATACATAGCCGGTGCTACGGCGACCGCAGTGCAGCGTCTGCTCGACGCGGGAGCCATTCTGATCGGCAAGACCAATCTCGATCAGTTCGCGACCGGCCTCGTCGGCACGCGCTCTCCCTACGGCGCATGCACCAATGCGTTCGACGCGCGTTACGTCTCGGGCGGCTCGAGTTCCGGCTCGGCGCTCGCGGTCGCGCTCAACCTCGTGAGTTTTTCTCTCGGCACCGACACCGCCGGCTCGGGCCGCGTGCCGGCGGGGTTCAATAACATCGTCGGCCTCAAGCCGACGCGCGGCGCGCTCAGCACCGCCGGCGTCGTACCCGCATGCCGCACGCTCGATTGCGTTTCTATTTTCGCGCTGACTGCGGGCGACGCGTGGGACGTTTATCAAATCGCCCGCGGATACGATGCGGCGGATGCTTATTCGCGCCATGCCCGACCTTCGCGCCACATGCCGACTACGCCATTGCGATGCGGCGTACCGCGCGCTGCGCAGCTCGAATTCTGCGGCGACGCCGAAGCCGCTGCCCTGTTCGAACGCGGCCTCGCATTTGCCAGGCAAAGCGGCGCCGAGATCGTCGAGATCGACTTCACGCCGTTTCGCGAAACCGCAGCGCTGCTCTACCAGGGACCGTGGGTCGCGGAACGGCTTGCCGGCATCAAGGATTTTTTTGCCGCGCACGCGCCGGACATGCATCCGGTAACGCGCGAAATTACCGCCGGTGGCGCGCGTTATTCGGCCGTCGATGCGTTTGAAGCGTGTTATCGACTGCAGGAACTGAAGCGACGTGCCGCCGCCGAATTCGGCACTATCGACGTCATGCTGGTCCCGACGTCGCCGACCATATACACCATCGCGCAGGTCGAAGCGGATCCGATCACGCTCAATTCCAATCTCGGGGTTTATACGAATTTCGTCAACCTGCTCGACTTGGCGGCGCTCGCGGTACCCGCCGGATTGCGCAAGGATGGACTGCCGTCGGGCGTCACCTTGATCACGCCGGCATTCAGCGAGCCCTTGTTGTGCGAATTCGGCGACCGGCTGCACCGGTTGAGCAACGTCAAGCTCGGTGCAACGCCCTTCCCAATACCGTCGCAGGCTGCCGCTTTCAGGGATCTGTGCGGCGACGCGAATGTCCGCATCGCCGTCGTAGGCGCGCATCTCTCGGGCATGCCGCTCAACCATCAACTCGTTACGCGCGGCGCGCGCCTGGTTGGACCGGCGCGGACCTTGCCGCGTTACCGGTTATATCTGCTGCCCGGCACTCACCCGCCGAAACCCGGACTGGTTGCAAGTCCCGATGGCGCAGGTCATGCGATCGAAGTCGAGATCTGGAACATGCCGGCCGACGGCTATGGTTCGTTCGTTGCGGAAATTCCCGCCCCGCTTGGAATCGGCACGATCGAACTCGAGGATGGACATGCCGTGCAGGGTTTCGTCTGCACGCAGAATATCGCGCCGAACGCGCGCGATATTTCCACCTTTGGCGGCTGGCGCGACTTCATGGCCAGCCAGCGCTAGCGCACCCGGAGGGCGCGCCGCCGGTTGCGTGTGCGTTCTCTTGATTAGGGCTTCAGCTGACCGCGAATCTCGCCGCCTTTGTTCGCGGCGCTGTGGACATTCACGTAGAGATTGCCCGCCTTGAACGAATCATATTGCGCGTCCGTGAACTTGGCGCCGGGCGGAATCGACCATGTATTGTCGGAACTCTTGGTCATCGGCACGATGACCGGACCGTTCTTGCCGGGCGCGCCGTCGTGAATATGCGCCGCGACGCCGACGACACCGGACGTCGTCACGCTGCCGCTGACCGACTTGTCGTCGCCGACCGTGATCGTGCCGAAGCCCGTGGCGGCGGTCGTTACGGGCGGGACTTCCTGGGCGCCGCTCAAGGTCACCTGGATATTGTTGGTTCCCGACATGCCGGCGCAACCCGCCAGCAAAAGCGCAACGGCGCCCATCACGATCCGCAGCGACTGCCGGCCCGACTGTACGATTGTGTTCATATTCATACCTCCATTCGTCACGTGCATTGTTGCGGGAATCCAGCTAAACGGGGAAACAGCGGCCTATCTTACGCCGCTTGGCATAAAAATCGCAAAATCCGAAAAACCTGCCAACCCGCCGCGCCGACCGGTTACTCCGGCACATCAAGATCCAGCAGCGGCGCGTATTGCTGGGCGCCGAAAATGTCGCCGTCCCCCGCGCTCCCGCTGGGCGTCAGCCGGTAAATCGTAAACTTGATCGCATAGCCGGGATCGTACTCGACGAAATCGGAAATGCGCTCCGCCGGAATCTTATAGAGCGCCGCCATGGTCTCGCGCGTTATCACGCGCGCGCGCTTCACGCGCTCGTAGTTGGCCCGGTCGCGGAAAATGATGTCAAAAGTGATCTTGTCCACACCCGCATTTTTGCTGCGGATGGTCTTTGCGAGTTCGTTCAGCTTGGTGGATGCCATGGGAATCCTCAAACGCCGGCTTCTGTCATATGTGTCTTGAATAATTCCATGCCGTTTTTGACGGCGACCGTATGATTGAGCGTCCAGCGATACGCGGGGCTTGCCCGCAAAACCTCGTCGAGCGGGAATGCCACCGAACCTGCCGTACCCTTGACGTCGGGCAGCCGCGCGTAAAACATCTGGCGCAGCCCGATCATCGCGACCTCCTCCGCCATTTCCGCAGTGGGCGCTACACCCTGCACGAACACGCACAGCTCGTGGCCGGGCTGGTTGCGCAGCGGCTCGAGCGCGCCCATTACGCCGTCGCGGCCATAGACGTTGTAGTGCAGTTCGTAGCCGCTGTCGCCGAAGCGCTCGCGCACCTTGTCTTTCGCCCACTCGATCACGCGATCGACGTTGGCCACCGTATAAGGATCGCGGATGCCGCACAGGCCGACGTAACGCTCGCCGACCTTTCCCGAGCCTTCAAGCTTGACGCGCATCACGTCGACCGGCACGAAACGCGGCCCGGTGATGCGGGTCGTCCGCTCGTCAAACTGCTCGTAGCTGCAATGCGTCATGTCCAACATGCCGCCGGCGACGAATTCCTGGTAAGGGTTCGAGCGCTCGTACATCGCGTGCCCCGCCACCGATGCGACCGTGCAGCGCTGCTCCGGAAACATGGCAGTGACCTTGACGTCGTCCTGGCTGATTTCGCCCAGCACGGTCTCCTTGCCGCCATACGGCTCAGCGCAGAACGACGCGCACTCGAGAACCTTGCCGAGATAGTAGGACAGATTTTCCGGGAAGCCGTGATGAATAGCCGGCGCCGCGAACACCGCGGCGTCGGAACTGCGCCCGCCGATGATCACGTCCGCGCCCTGCTTGAGCAATTCG
>CAZEAX010000087.1:0-13291 GCA_964510405.1 uncultured Streptomyces sp.
TATTGATTTGATTCGGGATGGTCTGTATGCGGGATTTTTAAGATGTTTGTAGGTTGTTTGAATCGCGCACCGCCTAGCAATCAAAAAGGCCCGCTGGCGACAGCGGGCCTTTTTCTTTTGACCTGACAATTTATCAAGCGGTCCCGGCGCCGCGCTACCGGCGACGCTGCAATCGCGCTAGACTCCGCGCACGCCCTCGTCGCACCTCGGCGGCGACGTATCAACAACAGCAGGCATGAAGGGACAAGGCCAAAAGAGCTGCGGTGAATAATAGAATCGAATATCTTGACGGCCACCGGGGGTTGGCGATTTTGCTGGTCGTCGGGTTCCATGCTTACGCGCGGTGGCCGTCGCTCGTCCCCTATGCGGGCGCGTATAGCGGTATTCCGTTGTTCAAGTATGGTTGGCTCGGCGTCGAACTGTTTTTTCTGGTCTCCGGCTTCGTGATCCTGATGACGCTTGAAAAATGCCCGGGCGCGGGCGAATTCATGTTTCGCCGGTGGCTCAGGCTTTTCCCCGCGATGCTTTTCTGCTCGTTGCTGATATTTGTCACTGCCGGTTTTTTCTTTGAACGGCCCGACGGCGCGCCGTCGGCCGTGAGCCTGCTGCCCGGATTGACCTTTATCGAGCCTTCATGGTGGGCGAATATGCTCGGAACCCCGGTAAAGCCTTTGGAGGGCGGCTACTGGTCCTTGTACGTCGAAATGAAATTTTATGCGCTGGCTGCCGCCATTTACTTCTGGCGGGGACGCAATTGGCTGATCGGCGCGTTGATCGCCGCTTTCGCACTGGGAACATTTTGCAAAGTCGCCGACGTATACGCCGGCGGCCCGGCCATTTCGTGGCTCAATAATATATGCCGCAATCTTTCGCTCGAATATTTCGGGTGGTTTGCCGCGGGCGCCGCATTCTACTTGTATGCGAAGACCCGAAACATGCGATGGATGCTCGCCGCGATTGCATTGGCAATCCTGAGTTCGGCATTTGTCCGCGTCTTTCATTGGCCAACATTCGTGGTCGCGTGTCTGATTTCCCTGTTCTTCGCAGGATCGCTGATCAGCCTGCCGCTGCGGCGGCTTTTGCAACACCGATTTTTTCAGTTCTTCGGATTCATCAGCTATCCTCTGTACCTGATGCAGGAAAATATGATGATCTCGATAATTGCCAAGCTGGGCAATGCAGACATGAATCTGCCCGCATATTTGTATCCCGTGCTTCCCATATTCTTGATTTCCGCTGCGGCTTATCTCGTTGCTCGTCATATCGAGCCCAATTTCAAGAAAGTGTTGGCGGGCCTTGCACTCAAGAGCCCGTTTAACCGGGCAACCTGATGTGCCGCCGCACCGGACCGGCTTGCGCGGTACGTGACTCGAACGCCAACGACGAAGTGCGCGCGCCGGCACTAAACAACCAACGGTAACATGACCGGTTCGCGATCGACACCAGCCGCCGACGGCATTCATCCGGAGGGCGCTCATATGCGGCCGCGTCTCGCCATTCTGCTGGGCACGTACGAAGGCGAGCGCTTCCTTGCGCAACAACTGGAGTCCATCAGGGCGCAGACCTTTACTGATTGGGTAATATGGGCATCGGACGATCGCTCGCGCGACGGCACGGTAGCCATCCTCGAGTCCTATCGGCAGGCTTGGGGGGCGGACCGCCTGTTTATCCGGCCGGGGCCGGCGCGGGGATTCAGAAGCAATTTCCTGTCGCTTGCGTGCGATGCAAGCATACAGGCGGAATATTTTGCGTTCGCCGACCAGGATGATCTGTGGGACAGCGACAAGCTTGCCGTCGCGCTGCGCTGGCTCGATTCGATACCCGCGACGACGCCGGCGCTGTATTGCGCGCGTACGCGCTTGATCGACGAAAACAACCGCCCGGTCGGGTATTCCCCCTTGTTCCCCAAACCCTTCGTGTTCCGCAATGCTCTGGCACAAAGCGGCGGCGGCGGCAACACCATGGTATTCAACGCGGCGGCGCGCGCATTGCTGGTCGAGGCAGGCGCGGATGTCGTCGTGCAAACGCACGATTGGTGGGCTTACATATTGGTGAGCGGCTGCGGCGGCCGGGTCTATTACGATCCCACGCCCAAAGTCGGCTACCGCCAGCACGGGAAGAACCTGGTCGGTTCGAATGCGAACTGGATGGGACGCCTGCGCAGACTGCGGCGGATCCTGATCGGGCATTTCAAAACCATGAATGACCGCAATATCGCCGCCCTGCAACATATGCGTCACCGGCTGTCACCGGACAGTCTGCGCGTGCTGGACGAGTTCGCACGCGCGCGCGACCAGTGGCTGGTGCCGCGCGTGATCGGAATCCGGCGCTCGGGGATTTACTGCCAGACCGCGGTTACCAATTTCGCGCTGATTGGCGCGACGCTGTTAAAAAAGCTTTGAATCTCGCCCCGCTTTTTGTTCTGCTTTCCATATGCATTGCCCACGCGGTCAGACAAGCCCGGAGCGAGGCGGTACGCCGCACAAAAATGTTCGGGTCCGTTCATCCATGCGAAAATACTGCAACACATGCGTAGCATCGACATCGTCATATGTCATTAGCAAGCCGGTCACAATATGCGCGGGCGCTCTCGGATATTCGCGCCGGGGCGTGCAACTTTCATCTGTGGCCGATGCTCGCCTGGCTGGAAATCAAGCACCGGTATCGGCGGTCGCTTTTGGGGCCGCTGTGGCTGACGATCAGCACGGCGCTGTTTATAGGAGGCATGGGTTCGCTTTACGGAACGTTGTTGGGTCAGTCGAGATCGCATTACATTCATTATCTCGCCATCGGTTTGGTCGTCTGGATATTCATTGCGGGTCTGATTAACGACGGCTGTCAGGCCTTCATCGCCGCCGAAGGTTTCATCAAGCAAACGAGCCTGCCGCTGACCGTACATGCGTTGCGGGTGGTGTGGCGCAATTTTCTGATTCTCGCGCACAACTTCATCATCATCATTCTCGTGTCCGCGTATTTCATGCCGTCGTGGGATTGGGGATTGCTGACCGCTCCCGCGGGCATTCTGCTGATCGCTCTGAACGGACTCGCGCTGAGCCTGCTGCTCGGTCTCCTGAGCGCGCGCTTCCGCGATATTCCGCAAATCGTCGCCAGCCTCGTCCAACTGTTGTTTTTCGTGACCCCGATATTCTGGCGTCCCGAAATGCTCGCAACCCATCAGTGGGTCGCGGAATGGAATCCGGTATTTCACTTCATCGAGTTGGTGCGCGCGCCCATACTGGGCAACGCTGTTCCGATCGACAGCTGGCGGGTCGCACTGACGGTCACGGTGCTGGTCTGGTTTGTCACATTAACGGTATTCGCGCGCTTTCGCGCGCGTATTGCTTACTGGACCTAGCGCCAATGTCGTCGATCGTAGCGGAAGACGTGGTAGTCGACTTTCCCGTATACGGGGCGGCGCACCGCTCGCTGAGAACGTCCGTGCTGCGCGCTGCGATCGGCGGCGCATTTCCGTCGGACGGCAGCGAGGGAATCACGGTGCGTGCGCTCGATGGCATCACCTTCAAATTCAGGGAGGGCGACCGCATCGGCCTGCTCGGACACAACGGATCCGGGAAATCCACCTTGCTGCGGGTGATCGCCGGAGCGTACGAACCCACGCGTGGCCGCATCGACGTTCAAGGCAGGATTGCGTCCATGATAGGCATCACGCTCGGGCTCGACTACGAGGCGACCGGCTATGAAAATATTTTCCTGCTCGGTGCCGTGATGGGACGGTCGCGGCAGCAGATGCACGAATGTCTTGACGATATCTGCAGCTTCGCCGACCTTGGCGAATTCGTATACATACCCGCGCGCACGTATTCAAGCGGGATGCTCGTGCGGCTTGCGTTTGCCGTGGCTACGAGCTTTCCTGCAGATATCGTCCTCATGGATGAGTGGTTAAGCGTGGGCGATGCGCAGTTCGCTCTAAAGGCGGAGGCGCGGCTGGGCGCGCTGCTGGACAAGGCCAAAATTTTGATCCTGGCTTCGCACAGCGAAGAACTCGTGCACAGGACCTGCAACCGGGTAATGCGGCTTGCGCACGGGAAAATGGTGTCGCTGGAGGCGACCGGCGGTTCCGCATGAAAGTCTTGATCGCGTGTGCTTGCGAGTGCCGTTGTTCGGATATTATCGGGCTGCGTATCTGCTATGCTTTCACGCATGGTTAGGAAAAAGATCGCGTGCGATGTCTCAGGCATGCCTGTTACGGGAGAGGACTGAATGCGAATTTACGTCGCCGGTTGCGGCGGGATGCTCGGAGAGGCCGTCCATCGCGTATTCGGCGCCGCCAGCGACGAGTTGAAATGTACCGACGTCGACGTGAACGCCCCGTGGCTCGAATATTGCGACTTTCGCGATTTCACCGCTTACCGGCAATCGGTCGAGCGGTTTGCGCCCGATGTGCTGATGCACCTCGGCGCGCATACCGACCTCGAATACTGCGAGAAGAATCCGCAAGACGCATATCTGACCAATACGCAATCGGTCGAACACGCCGTCAAGATTGCGCAGGTTCATGGCGTGCCGCTTGTCTATATCTCGACTGCGGGCATCTTCGACGGCGCCAAGGAACGTTACGATGAGGGCGACACACCGAACCCGCTGGGTGTTTATGCGCGCTCGAAACATCGCGGCGAGGAGATCGTGCAGCAGCAGATGCCGCGCCATTTCATCTGCCGCGCCGGCTGGATGATGGGCGGCGGGCCGGGCAAGGACAAGAAATTCATCGGCAAGGTGCTGGGCCAGCTGGCGGCCGGGAAGCGGACACTGCAGGTGGTCAACGACAAGCTCGGCACGCCGACTTACACGATCGATTTCGCGCGCAATCTGCGGGCGTTGCTCGCCACCGAAAATTACGGGCTGTACAACATGGTATGTGAAGGGGTGACAAGCCGTTTGGAGGTTGCGCACGAACTCATCAACATCCTCGCGTTAAAAAACGCGATAAGGATCGAGTCTGTCAGTTCCGAATTTTTCGCCGGCGAGTACTTCGCGCCGCGACCGGCGTCCGAACGGCTCATCAACCACAAACTGAATCTGCTGCAGTTGAATCTGATGCGTGACTGGCAAACGGCTCTCGCTGAATATATCCGGGATTACTATGCGGACTACGTGGATGCATTCAGGTCACGCGCGGGACTCATGCTCGACAAGAGCGTCGTATAAAGATCCGAAAGTCGCTTCAACCGAAAAGCGATCAACGAAGCGTTCGCGCGCGGCCTCGCCGAAAGCGCGCGCTTTGCCGGGCTGGGCAAGTAAGCTGCCCAGAGCCTCCGCCATCTGGCGGGGCCGACTGGGTTGAACCAGCAATCCGCACGTCTCGTGCAGGATCGCTTCCTTGCAGCCGTCCGCGTCGGTGGCCACGATCGGCAGGCCGTGGGCCATTGCGGTGAGCAGCGCGAGAGGCATGCAGTCGAATAAAGAGGCATGCGCGTAAATATCGGCTGCATCGTAAAAAGCGCGCAGGGCGCCCGGCAGGACGGTGTGCACCAGCCGGACATGGCCAAGCAGGTCGGGCTTAAGCACGCGCCGAATGATGTCCCGGGCATCGGGACTGATCGACGGGCGCTCGCAACCGACGACGCAGAGCTCCACATCGCCGGGAATCAATCCTTCGGCGCGGCCGAGCGCAAACGCTTCGACCAGCGAGCGCGTCCCCTTCCTGCCGCCCACCATTCCAGCGTTCAGGATCATGCGCCTTCCGCGCTTCTGGCGGAGTGCGCGCTGGCTCGAAGCAAGGTGGAGATCGGCTGTCTTGCTGATCCCGCTCCAATACCGGACCTGCCCCTCGTAGCCGTTGCCCGCCCAGTGCTGCCTTGTTGCATCGGAGCCGTAAAGCATCTTGAGGCGGCCATCGGCGACGAACTGCTGGAGCTTTGAATTTATCCGCGCTCCCGGCACCAGCCATTGCGCGTCCATGGTCTCGTGGATGTACCAGAAAGCCGGCCCTTTCCAGGCGGAGGCCAATCTCAAGGCGAGCGGCCACGAACATATCGAATTCAAGACGAGAGTGCCCTTGACGTGGGACCGCAGCCGCACCTGCCATACCCATTCGGTGAACTCCCGCAGATGTCTCGCCAGCCGATGCACGATACGCTCGGGAAGTTTTTGCTTCACACTGGCAAGCCGCGCCAGTACCCCTTGCAAGCGGGCCATGCGGTCGAGCAGCAACGGCGGAACCTTGACGTTTATTCCCCGCCTGCCGAATTCCGGGCGCAGCGGGCCGTCGTATAGGCTCAGGACCGTCACCGCGCATCCGCGTTCGCGCAGCAGCGACGCAAGCTCGAGCACGATGACAGGCGCGCCAGTCAGGCTTAGCTCATGAGTTACCAGCGTGACGCGGCGCGCCGAATGCCCGGGCGGGGTCTGATCCAGAATAACGTCATCGACCGGGGCGTCGCCGGGAGCAGGGTCGCAATATTCGATGAGGCCGTCGAATGCCTTGTTCAATGCCTCCGTCCATCCGGTCTGTGCGAACACACACGGATGCGCCTCGAAAACGTCCGCGAGCGGGTTGGCCGGCCGCGCGCCTGTCATGAGGCTCACGAGGTGTTTGCGGATAACGGCCGCGTGCTCCTCGACGCAAGCCGCGTCGCCAGTCGAAGCAGAGCGCACGCGGTGAATCAGCAGTTTTTCCCTGATCACGAACGGTTCCGCCAGCAAAGCTGCGCGCAGAAAAAAATCCAGGTAGTGAAATTGCGGAAAATCTGCGAACTCGCCGGCCTTGCCGAGGACGTCGCGGCGGATGAACAGATTGCCGGGGGTCGCCACGATGTCCATAAATGCGCTGAGGCACGAAAGACTGGGAAACTGCCCGATCTGGCTGAGCAGGATCCGGTCGTAGTTGGCGCGCCAACGATGCCCGATGGGCAGAGGGCGGCCGCTGTCGTCGTACGGCACAAGGTAAGTCACCACGACGCCGGCGCTCAGGGCGGCGGCCGCGCATCGCTCCAGTCGACTCGGAGCGTACGCATCATCGGCGCTCAGGAGTGCGATATATTCGCCGCGGGCGGCGTGCATGCCTGCGTTGATGGATTGAGCGGCGCTGCAATCCTGTTTCGAGATCGTGCGTATCAGAATGCCCTGCGGTGCCTTGGCGATGACGGATTCCAATTCAGCCAAGCCACCCGCGGTGCTGTCCACGAGCAACAATTCGATGGGGCGGTAAGTCTGATCGAAAACCGACTGCACAGCTTCATCGGCGTGCGGCGCGCGGTCTCGCAGGGGTAAAACGACGGAGATTAAGGGATTCGGCGTATTCATTTTTGCAATTGCGCGGGATCGCCTCAGCTGCGCTGCGGCTTGATTTTACCGCAAGTCGCAATCGCGCGGCCCCATTTTCCCTCCGGGCGCCACCGGAAGTTGCAGGGTACTGGCGCATCGCGACCGGCGACATACTTCCGCCGCTAAAGACGGCCGCAGAAATCGGAACAATAGGATAATTGGAAACTCTGCTTGAGGCAGGTCATCATATGACGGATAAAGAGCAGAGTTGCCGGCCAAGTGCAAAGCGTGTCGTTAGCTCGCTGCCAGGGGTGATGGCGTAGCGGGTGCAGCGAACGGAAGACGATCAATCGAACGCAGCATATGAATCATACGTAGCAGCACATGACCTACATTTTCGCGGCGCTGGCCGTTTCTTTTCTGGTAACGCTGGCTGTTATCAGGGGGCATGTCGCCCGCTCGCACATGCGCGGAGAGTTCGCCGTTCGCAGGCGGGCAGAGTGGGTGCGCGAACCCGTGTTGCGCGGCTTTGGCCGGGCGGGCGGCATCGGTATTGCCGCAGGGCTGTTCGTGAGCCTGTTTGCGCGGTTGTTCGACGATGCGCTGAATGCTGCGGCCAGCGCGAGCACGGGACTCATTTTGCTCGGCGCCGCAGCGCCTGTTTTTGCGGCGGGATTGCTGGAGGATTTTACGCAGCGCGTAAGCAAAGAAGTGAGGCTTGCCGCCGCTTTCGCTTCGGCCGCACTCGCGGGCGGGTTGCTCGGCGCGTGGGTAGTGCGGCTGGATGTGCCTGTGCTCGTCCCGGTGATTGCAGTGCCGGCGGTTTCGGTGGCCTTTACCTGCCTGCTGGTGGCCGGACTTACCAACGCCTTCAACATCATCGACGGGTTCAACGGACTGGCGGGCGGGGTTGCCGCGCTGATTCTGCTGGGCGTTGCCTACGTAGCTTTCAAGGTCGGAGATATCCCGGTGATGGCAGCGGCGCTGACTGCGGTGGGCGCGATTACCGGGTTCATGGTGCTGAATTTTCCACGGGGGCTGGTTTATCTCGGCGATGGCGGCGCCTATTTGCTGGGTTTCTGGATCGGCGTTCTGCTGGTGTTGTTGGTCGGGCGCAATCCCGAGGTATCCGCGTGGTTCCCGGTGCTTTTGTGCGCGTACCCTGTTTGCGAACTTTTGTTCTCGATCTACCGCCGCGGTATCGTGCGCCGCTCTCATCCGGGACTGCCGGACCTGGCGCACCTGCATCACCTGATCTACAAGCGCCTGGTGCGCTGGCTGGTGGGCACCGGCCTGCCGGCGCACCGCACTCAGCGCAATTCGCTCACCGCGCCGTACCTTTGGTTACTGACTTCGGTCGGCGTGGCGCCGGCGGTGATGTTCTGGCAGGCAACTTCGCTACTGCAGATCGGCAGCGCGCTTTTTGCCGCCGCTTACATTTATGCCTACGCGCGTATCGTGAAATTCCGCGCGCCGCGCTGGTGGGTGCTGCGCAAGACCCGCCAGCGGCCGCCATCATCGCGGGAGCGGCGGTGAACATTTTTTATCGGCGGGCATTCTGGCTGAGTCTTGCCGGCGCGTCCGTGATCGCGATCGCCGCCGCCGTGCCGATTTTGATGAGCAACGTCATGCAAAGGGGCTTCGAGATCTCCAAGCAGTCTCTGTTCGAGCCTCTCGCCATGCTCGCCTTCGGCGCAGTGCTGCTGGCCACCGGCTGGAAGTGGCTATTGCGCTCGGGCACGGCCACGAAAATTGCGGCCGGCTCGCTGGCAATTTTTTTCTTGCTGGCGGCGGTTTCGACTGCGCTGGCGGAAAATCCCGCAATTGCGATTTTGGGCGGATCGTTTCGCGGCGAAGGATTGCTTGCGTGGGGCGCCTACGGCGCTTTCTTTTTTGCCGTTCTGGGATGGGCGCGTCGCCGGGGCCGGATCGACGGTTTGCTCGACGTGCTGCTGTTATCCAGCGTGATCCCCGCATCGTACGTATTGCAACAACGCCTGGGCCTGGATTTTTACCCGCTGGGCGCGCGCGATTTCACGCGCCCGAGCTCAACTCTGGGCAGTTCCCTGTTTCTCGCCGCGTATCTCGCGATTCTTCTGCCGCTTGCCGTGACGCGTTGCTGGCAGACGCGCCGCGCGGCGCTTCAACTAACGCCGTGGCTGATGGTGACGGTGTTGCAGGTGTGCGGGATATTGGTCACGCAGTCGCGCGGACCGCTGCTCGCGGCCACGCTCGGCGTGCTGTTGCTCGCAGGTTGCCATGCTGGCCGCGCACGTGCGCGCGGCATATTCGTGTCGGCGGTCGCGATTTTTGTCCTGTGCGCCGCGTCGATTGTCGCCATCAATACGCTCGCGGCTGCGCGGCAGCGGGCGCAGGACATTCCGGTGGTTGCCCGCCTCGTTTTCAATCCGGACAGCGCGGCAGGAAGTCAGACTCAACGCGCATCGCGCAGCGCCGCATCCCGTCTCGTCCTGTGGGAAGCCGGGAACGAAACGTTCGCCGCCGCGCCGCTCGAAGCCAAGCTGCTGGGTTACGGACCGGAATCTGCCTACGAGCATTATTTTCCGCACATGCCGGTGGCTATCATCCGCTTGCTCGGCGACGAGGCGCTGCACGTGTACGATCGCATGCACGCCGATACGCTCGACATAGGATTGAATTTTGGCGTGTTCGCGTGGTTGACGTACTGCGCGTTTTTTTGTGCGGCGATGTATGCCGCAGCGCAGGCATTGTGGAATTTGTCGGGTCGGGCCCCGGGGTTGATTTTCCTGGCCTGTGCAGGCGGAGGCGGCGCGTTGTCCGCCATTGCCGCGGTACGAGTCGGGCTGGCTTCCGCCGCAGTGCCGGCTCTTGGAGCGGGCGTGGGTGCGGGCTGGCTTCTGTTCATGGCGGGTTGTGCATGGCGCACGCTCAAGCGCGGCATTTCTGCGACGGCGAACCGGCATTCGGATAGCTGGACCTTGCTTGCCGGATTGATTTCGTCGTTGTGGATTTTCTGGATGGACGCGCAGATAAGCATTCCGGTACCCACCACCCGCATGATTTCGTTCGGCGTCGCGGCCCTTATCCTGATCGTTGCGGATGGCATCGTACACGACGCTGACGATGGCGTGGACGACACAATTACTTTTCAATCCCGCCTGCGAAGTTTTGGAATTTGCTGCATTCTGATTGCGGCCATCGCGAGCTGGCTGCCGACAATCTTGTTCGGCGCGGGCGCGGAGGCGGAGGAAGTGTACTGGCTGCGCAGGACGCTGCCGGTATTGTGTTTCCTGGTGGTAGCGGGGTTCGTCGCGTGGGGATCTGCACGGCGCGGCGGCAAGGAGGGTTTTGCCTGGTTTGCGATGGCGGCCGGGATGGCCGTCATTTATGCCGCCGGCCACGCAGCCTTAATGGTAAGGGCGGGGTCCGAGCTGACCATAGCCCATGCGTGGTCCGTATCCGTTGCGTCATTTGCAGGTACCCTGTTTATTTTCACCTTGTGCATCGCTTTCGCGTGGCAGGCGGGCCGGGGCGCGGTGTTGAAAGATGCGCTCGTCATACCGCGGGCCGCGCGCTGGTCGATAGGGGCAGTCGCGGCCTTGACGCTGCTGATTGCGGGCGTGGACTGGCGCGTCAGGCAGGCCGATGTCGCGGCGACGCTGGCAGCGCGTGTTTCCGTCAAGCAGCCGCAATTGAGCGCGCAACTGCTGGAAGAGGCCATACGCTTGCGGCCGTACGAACGCCAATATCAGCGGCGGCTGGTGCTCGATCTGCTTGAAAAAGTGGTCTCCGACCTGGGCGAACTCGCTGCGGCGCAGCCGCGCGCCGCGCAAGTTCCCGCGCGGATCCACGCGGTGTTGCGCAATTTGGCTGCCGCCGAGGCCGCCGCACGCTCGGCGGCGCGGCGGTTTCCACGCGATCCATGGGTAATCGTCGCGCTGGCCAATGTGCTGCAGATCGAAGCGCTGCGCGTACTGCGTCCGCTGGATCCGGATGGCGGCATGCGCGCCGCACAGGAGGCGAGTCAATTGTTTGCCCGCGCGCATCAGCTGTTTCCGGTGGAGCCGGAGTTCCTGCGCTTGTGGGCGCAGCTGCTGGCGGACCAGGGAAATGCGCGTGAAGCCTATCGGTTGCTGGACCAGATGGAAGCCTTGATACCGGACGATTCCGCGCCCTATGCGGCAAGAATTCAGATTGCCAGGCTGGCGGCCGACGATAAAACCGTTGCCGAAACGCTCGCGCGCGCGCGCGCTGCGCTGGAGCCCGGGCTTTTCAAGCAGCTTTTGACTGTTGCGGAGGTGCAACAGCGCTAGCTCGCGCGAGATATTCCAAGCGTAGAATTGGTGCGTCCAGTCGCGAAATTTGATATCCTGAGCCTTGCAGAAAGTGCTTCATCAGCTAATCGGGACAGGCTATCGACCGGTTTGACTTGACGACGCTACGTCGAAACCGGCAATTTTGCATTTCGGAGTTCACTAAAATGCAACTGAAAAATGTCTTAAACACTCTTTCAGCACTGGTGCTGAGTTTATCCTGCAGCTTGGTGGTGGCAGCGCAAGCCTGTCCAACCTGTCCGGACGACCTTTCTCAGCCCGGCAACAATAAAGGGGCGCAGACCGTTCTTCTTACCGGTCCGGCGGCCAACAATGCGAACACTCTTTCCAGCATGATCGGCGGGTTCGTTTCGGGTGGCGGCGGTTCCCAGAACGCAGGTCTCGACGTGAAGCGTTATTCTTTGTCGGGCAGCACCGGCGCCGCTGCGGCGCCTGGCGGAAAAGCGTGGAATGTATGGGGTGCGTACTCGTACAGCGACATCGCCTATCAATTCTCGCCGTTGCGCAGCAGCGGCGATGTCAAAGTAGGTCTGGCCGGCATCGACTATACGTTCGACAATAACGTGATTCTTGGCGTGGCCGCCGGCTATGATCGTACCGATGTCGATCTCAATTTTTCCAGCGGCAAGCTGACCGGCAACGGCTATACCGTCGCGCCTTATATAGGCATGCTTATCAACAAGAACTTCGCGATCGATGCCACGATTGGTTTCGGGCGGACGAATGTCGACACCCTGGCGACCATCCCTCCTTCGCTGGGGGGCGGGATCGTGACCGGGTCGACCCATAGCGATCGTAATCTGGGCAGTCTCGGGCTGACGTATCGCGAGGTCTTCGGTGCGTGGACATTGACGGGGCGTGCCGGTTTATTGACCGTGCATGACAAGCTCGGCGCGTATACGTTGTCCAACGGTACTTTCGTTCCAGACGGGACGGTCAATCTTACTCAGGCCCGCCTGACAGCCATGGCGGCGTACACGGTGGGATCCGTGACTCCCTACGCGTCGATATCGTATATCAACGATCTTAGCCGGCCGGACCAGGCGCCGATTGGCGGAGTGGCTGCCGCCAACGACCGCGACGCGTGGACGCCCGCAGTCGGGGTGCGGTTCAGGTTCGACAACTCGCTCTACGGCAGCGTCCAGTACTCGAGCGAACAACGCTCGGAAGTCAGGAACAACCAGTTTCTGATTAATCTTGGGATACGGTTCTAGGACGCGTTGCTGATCCGCCGGCTGTGTCGGCGGGCGGCTTGCAAATGACGCTGCCGAGTTGGGTGATTCCCGGCTCGGCAGTTTTGTATTGTGCGGCATGCGCGGTGCTGCAATCGCCGTCCGAGCATACGCGCACACTGGCGGCTGACGCGGGTTTTGTGCCGGTGGAGGTGCCTGACGCGCGGCTGCGTGCGTACGCCAGGCGCGTCGCGGCGGGCGACGCCCATGCCCGCGTGACGGTATATGTCGAAAGCGACGGCGCGCCCTGGCGCTTGCCTGACGAGCCGCCCGCCGACCCTACGCCGCTCAATCCACTGGTATTGCGCATGGCGATTGCCGATTCTTCGCCGGCAACGGCTTATCTGGGAAGGCCCTGCCAGTACTTGCGCGAAGCAGATCGTCTTAAGTGCGACCCGAATTTATGGATGCGGGCGCGCTTCAGCGACGAAGCGGTTACGGCCATGAGTCAGGCCGTCGATCAGATCAAGCGCGGCTACGGCGCCGCGGAAGTCAACCTGGTCGGCTATTCCGGCGGTG
>CAZEAX010000088.1:0-13244 GCA_964510405.1 uncultured Streptomyces sp.
AAGTGAGTGGGCGATTGAGCGATTTAGTGATTCAGTCACCCAATCGCCCAATCACTTGATTCCACAATCACCAGGTCACCACCCATTGTCCATCGCCAATTACCCATGACCAAACCCGTCGTACTCATCACCGGCAATACCGTATCGGATGCCGCGAAAGAAATTCTTCGCGCCGGCGGCGCCGAAGTGACTTACATGACCGGCCCGGTCAATGAGGAGACGATACTCGCGCAAATCGCGGCTGCCGACATCAACGCCATTTTGTTGCGCGGTTCTCCGCCGCTGACGAAGCGCGTTCTCGACGCGGCCAAACATCTCAAAATCATCGCGAAGCACGGCGTCGGCGTCGACAGCGTCGACATCGAAGCGGCGACGGGGCGCGGCATTGTGGTCGTGACGGCCGGCGACGCAAATGCCGATGCGGTGGCGGAGCAGTCGATCATGTTCATGCTGGCACTCGCGCGCGAACTGCCGCGCTATCACCGCGGGCTGCGCGAAGGAAAATGGGAGAAGGGGGCGCGTGTCGGGCGCGAATTCCGCGGGCGCACGGTCGGCATCGTGGGTTACGGCCAGATCGGCAGCCGCACCGCGCGGCTGGAGCGCGCGCTGGGCGCAAACATCGTGCTGTATTCGCGCTCGCGCATCAATGATCCCGAAGGCATGAAAGTCGAGGACAATTTTGAGCGCCTGCTCGGCAGCGTCGACATCCTGAGCCTGCATTGCCCGCTCACCGACAAGACGCGCGGCATGATGGGCGACAAAGAGCTGCGCATGATGAAGCCGACGGCGCTGCTGATCAACACGTCGCGCGGACAGGTGGTAAACGAAGCCGCATTGATCGACGCGCTGCAGAACGGCCGCCTCGCGGGCGCTGGCCTCGACACCTTTGCCGAAGAGCCGACCGATCCGAAAAACCCGCTGATCTTTCTCGACAACGTGCTCTGCACGCCGCACGTCTCGGTGCTGACGGAGGAAGCGATGGCCCGCATGGGCACCGCCGCCGCGAACAACATCGTCGGGTACATCCAGCGTGGCTTGTGCAGCACGGCCAACGTCGTGAATCCGGCGGTGCTGAAAAGCGCTTGAAGCGTCAACTGCCATTGGAGGGAGGAGCCATGCGTAAATGGAAGCTCGTGCTCGAATGTCTGCTGGCCGCAGCGAGCGCAGCGCCGGGCGGCGCGGCGCTCGCGCAGAATTATCCGGCGAAGGTGATCCGCATCGTCGTGCCTTTCCCGCCGGGCGGCCCGACCGACCTCTATGCGCGCGTGATCGGCCAGAAGCTGCAAGAAGCGTGGGGACAGACGGTGATCGTCGACAACCGGCCCGGCGGCACGGGACTGCTCGGCAGCGACATCGTCCGCCAGGCGGCCGCCGACGGCTACACACTGCTCTTCACGTCGAACAGCGCGCATGTCATGGGCCCGCTGCTGCGCGAGCCGCGCTCCTTCGATCCCGTGCGGGACTTCACGCCGATTTCGATGGTGGTCCGCTACCCGATGTATATCCTCGTCAACGCTGGCGTTCCAGCGCGCTCGCTCGGCGAGTTGATTGCACTCGCCAAAGCGCGGCCCGCGCAACTCAATTATTCCAGTGTCGGCACCGGCAGCGGAGGACACCTCGCGTGCGAGCTGTTGAATGTCGCGGCCGGTACTCAGATCGTGCACGTCCCGTACAAGGGGGCGGCGCCGGCGCAGACCGCGCTTGTCGCCGGCGAAGCGCAGATCATGTGCGACAGCGTCGGCAACTCGCAACAGCTCGTGGCCGCAGGCAAGCTGCGCGGACTTGCGGTCACCGGCGCGCAGCGTTCGCCGGCGGTGCCCGACGTGCCGACGCTGATGGAACTCGGGCTGCCGGTCGAGGCTTACATCTGGCTCGGTTTACTCGGCCCGCCCGCAATGCCTGCCGCGACTACGGCGAAGCTCAGCGTCGAAGTCGTGCGTATCATGAATCTGCCGGAAGTGCGCGAGCGTGTGTTGAAAGGCGGCTCGGAAGTGATTGCGAGCGTGCCCGAGCAATTCGCGAACGACATGCGCGCCGAGTCGGACATCTGGGCGCGCGTCATCCGGGAAAAGGGCATCAAGGGCGATTGACCGGCGTGCAATCTTCAAAATTCTCATCGTAAGAACAAGGAACACTGCAATGAGCGAATACAAAAGCGAAATCCGCGACGGCATGCGCATCGACTGGGATGTGCCGATCAAGATGGACGACGGCATCGTCCTGCGCGCGGATGTGTTCCGGCCGGTCGCGCCGGGTAAATATCCCGCGCTCGTGAGCTATGGTCCGTACGGAAAGGGCCTCGCGTTTCAGGAAGGATACAAAACGGCGTGGGACATCATGTGCCGCGAAAATCCGGACGCGGTCGCAGGCTCGTCAAATAAATATCAAAGCTGGGAAGTCGTCGATCCGGAAAAGTGGGTGCCGGACGGTTACGTATGCGTGCGCGTCGATTCGCGCGGCGCCGGCCGCTCGCCGGGCTATCTCGACCACAACGGCGCGCGCGAGAACAAGGATTTCCACGATTGCATCGAATGGACCGGCACGCAATCGTGGTGCAGCGGCAAGGTCGGCTTGAACGGCATCTCGTATTACGCGTCGAGCCAATGGCGGGCGGCCGCGCTGAATCCCCCGCACCTGGCGGCGATTTGCGTGTGGGAGGGCTGGGTCGATTATTACCGCGACTCGGTGCGTCACGGCGGCATTGCCTGCGTGTTTCGCAAGAACTGGCAGGAGATGCAGGTGAAAACGGTACAGCACGGACGCGGCGAACGCGGGCCGAAGAGTCGGGTGACCGGCGAACTCGTGTGCGGCCCCGAGACGGTTGGCGAGGAGGAACTCGCGAAGAACCGCGCGGACATGTGGGCGGGCGTGCTCGAGTACCCGCTGACGGCGAATTATTACAAGGAGCGCACCGCCGATCTTTCGAAAGTGAACGTGCCGCTGCTCTCCGCCGCGAACTGGGGCGGGCAGGGGCTGCATCCGCGCGGCAATTTCGAAGGGTTCATGCGCGCGGCATCGAAGGACAAATGGCTCGAGGTGCACGGCGGCTCGCACTGGGCGCCGTTCTACACCGATTACGGAGTGAAACTGCAGAAGCGCTTCTTCGATTTTTTCCTGAAAGGCGAGCAGAACGGCTGGGACAAGCAGCCCAAAGTTTTGCTGCAAGTCCGCCATCCGGGCGAGAAATTCGTCGAGCGCGCCGAGAATGAATGGCCGCTCGCGCGCACGCAGTGGACGCATTTTTATCTCGACCCGAAAAACAAGCGCCTGTCGCCGACGCCGGTCGCGGCCGACGAGTCGGTCACTTACGAAACCATGGGCGACGGCGTGGCGTTCTCGACGCCGCCGATGGAGCGCGACACTGAAATCACCGGGCCGTCGGCGCTGAAGTTGTTCATCTCGTCGACAACCACCAACGCGGACATCTTCGCGGTGCTCGGCGTGTACGATCCGCAGGGCAGGGAAGTCGTGTTCCAGGGCGCGCTCGACCCGCACACGCCGGTGGCGCAAGGCTGGCTGCGCGCATCGCACCGCAAGCTCGAGCCGAAACTGTCGCTGCCGTACCGGCCGTACCACACGCACGACGAGGACCAGCCGTTGAAACCCGGCGAAGTTTACGAGCTCGACGTCGAAATGTGGCCGACCTGTATCGTCGTGCCCAAAGGTTATCGACTGGTGCTGACCGTCCGCGGCAAGGATTACGTGTATGCCGGGGAGGCGGCAACGCTGTCGAACATGAAGAACCCGATGCGCGGCTGCGGGCCGTTCGAGCACGACGATCCGACCGACCGGCCGCCCGCCGTATTCGATACGCAGGTGACGCTCCATTTCGGGGCGAAACGGCAAGCGTCGCTGCTGCTGCCGGTAATTCCCGCGAAATAGCATCTCGACGCCAAATAGGCTAAGCTAGAAATTCTGCTGGAGCGGGCCCATGCGCGGTTGCGCACGCGGCCCGCCCGCATCAGCGAAAAAATTTCGCAGTTCAATTCGCCGTCAAGGCAAGTGGGAGGAACGCAATGGCAAAGCTCAATATCAATGGCAAGGTGCATGACGTGCGCGTCGAGGGCGACACGCCGCTCCTGTGGGTAATCCGCGAACAGGTGGGGCTCACCGGCACCAAATACGGTTGCGGCGTCGCGCAGTGCGGCGCGTGTTCCGTGCACATCAACGGCGAAGTGAAACGCTCGTGCGCGATTCCCGTCGATACGGTGAAGGCGAGCGACAAGATCGTTACCATCGAGGGATTGTCGGTCAAGAGCTCGCATCCCGTGCAGCAGGCGTGGGCGGAAGTGGACGTGCCGCAATGCGGCTATTGCCAGTCCGGTCAGATCATGGCGGCCGCGGCGCTGCTGAAGAAAAATCCGAACCCCAGCGACAAGGACATCGACGAAGCGATGACCAACATCTGCCGCTGCGGCACCTACCAGCGCATCCGCGCGGGCGTGCACCGGGCGGCCGAAAAGCTCGCCGGCGGCGCCGGCCGTAAATCCAAAGCGCAAGCGTGAGGGGGACGATCATGAAAAAAATCATCAAGGACAAAGCCGCCAATCTCTCGCGCCGCCAGTTCATCGTGAGCACCGCCGCCGCGGGCTCGGGACTCGCGCTCGGATTCAATCTGCCGTTCATCGGCACCGCGGAGGCGAAACGCGCCGCGGCTTCCGGCACCGAAGTCAACGCGTGGGTCGTCATCAAACCCGACAACACGTGCCAGATCCGGATCGCACGCTCGGAAATGGGCCAGGGCACCGAAACGGGTCTCGCCCAGCTCGTCGCCGAGGAGCTCGAATGCGGCTGGAAGAACGTGACGACGGAGTTCGTCACGCCGGGCCAGAACCTCTCGCGCAAGCGCGTGTGGGGCGAAATGGGCACCGGCGGCAGCCGCGGCATCCGCACGTCGGAAGATTACGTGCGGCGCGGCGCGGCAGCGGCGCGCATGATGCTTTTGCAGGCGGCGGCCGACCAATGGAAGGTCCCGGTTTCCGAATTGACCGTGTCCGACGGCGTGATCACGCACGCGGCGTCGAAGCGCAAGACCACCTACGGCAAAGTCGCGGCGGCCGCGGCGAAACTCACGCCGCCCGACGCGAAGAGCATCACGCTGAAAGACCCGCGCCAGTGGAAGATCGCCGGCAAGCCGCTCAATCGCCTCGACACCGCCGACAAGCTGAACGGCAGCCTCGTCTATGCGATCGACCTGAAGCTGCCCGGCATGCTCCACGCCGCGATCAGGCAGGCGCCGGTCTTCGGCAGCAAGCTCGTCAGTTTCGACGAAGCGAAGATCGCCGCCATGCCCGGCGTGAAGCGCGCGGTCAAGGTCAACGACGGAGCGGTTGCGGTGGTCGCCGATACCTGGTGGCACGCGAAGAAAGCGCTCGATGCGCTGCCCATCGTGTGGGACGAGAAGGAAAACGGCAGCCGTTCCACCGCGACTATTGCCGAGCAGATGATGGACGGCATCAACGCGCCGACCGCCTATGCGTACCGCAATGAAGGCGACGCCCCCAAGGCGATTGCCGGCGCGGCGAAGAAAGTCGAAGCGACCTACAGCACGCCGTTCCTCGCGCACGCGACCATGGAGCCGATGAACTGCACGGCGAAAATTTCCGACGGCAAGGCCGAAGCGTGGACATCCACGCAAAACGCGGAAGCATCGCTGGCGGCATTGTCGGAGGAAGCGGGCCTGCCGCTCGACAAGTGCGAGGTGTACAAGCACACGCTGGGCGGCGGCTTCGGGCGGCGCGGCGGCAACCAGGATTTCGTGCGCCAGGCGACCGCGATCGCCAAGCAGTTTCCCGGCGTGCCGGTGAAGCTGGTTTGGAGCCGCGAAGAAGACATGACGCACGACTTCTACCGGCCGATCTCGATGTGCAAACTTTCAGCCGGGCTCGACGACGGCGGCAACATCGTCGGGCTCCACGTGCGCGTGTCGGGTCAGTCGATCAACGCTCAGGTCAATCCGGCGTCGATCAAGAACGGCGCCGACGCGCGGCAGTTGCAGGGTTACGCGCCGGAACCCGGTGATGCACAACTGGGCTACGGGGTCCCGAACCTGCTGATCGAGTACTCGATGCGCAACACGCACGTGCCGGTCGGGCCGTGGCGCGGCGTGAACACGAACCAGAACGGCGTTTACATGGAGTGCTTCATCGAGGAGGTCGCGCGCGCGGCCGGCAAGGACTCGCTCGAATTCCGGCGCGCGATGATGAGCAAGTTTCCCAAGCACCTTGCCGTGCTCAATGCCGCGGCCGAAAAAGGCGATTGGGGCAAGCCGTTGCCGCCGGGCGTGCACAGAGGCATCGCGCAGTTCATGGGCTACGGCAGCTACTCGGCGGCGGTCGCGGAAGTCTCGGTCAGCCCCGCGGGTGCGCTGAAAGTGCATCGCCTCGTGCTGGCACTCAACTGCGGGCATGCGGTAAATCCCGCGCAAATCGCCGCGCAGGTCGAAGGCTCGGTTGCGATGGGCCTGACCGCCGCGCTCTACGGCGAACTGAACGTCGAGAAAGGCCGCATCGTGGAAGACAATTTTCACAATTACAAAATCATGCGGCTCGCCGAAATGCCCAAGGTCGAAACGGTCATCGTGCCGACTTACGACTTCTGGGGCGGTGTGGGCGAACCGACGATCTGCGTCGTAACGCCTTCCGTGCTCAATGCGATTCATGCGGCAACCGGCAAACCGGTGCGCAGCCTGCCGCTGAAGAACGTGAAGCTCGTGTAACGCAATGCGTCACTCCCGCCTACGCGGGAGTGACGAGAGAAATAAAACGGGCAAGCGGAGACATCCGCTTGCCCGTTTTATTGAATCGTTCCCTCCTCTTCAAGGGGAGAGCTGGGGCGGGGAAGGGTTAACGATCTGATTGTCCTGCACCCATCCCCCTCCCTATCTCCCCCTTGAAGGGGGAGGAATCGTTTGTTATTTCGTCAGTTGCTCGCGTAGCCACTGCCACGCCGCCGGTCCCCATTCGCGTTCGTTCTTCGCCGCGATATGGCCGTCGTCGGGATACACGCGCGCGACGCGTCCGGTGGGCGGGCCGCTTTCGAGTGCGAGATACAGGTTGCCGATCGGCGTCAGATGGTCGATCTTGCCGTTCACGAGATACATCGGCATCGTCAGCTTGTCGAGCAGGCCGTTGTCTTTCAGCGACCAGCGCAGGAACTCCTTGCGCTGTTCTTCTTCGCTGATCGTATATTTCGCGGGTTTGGTGCCGCGCGGGCCGAACCAGTTCGTGCGCGCGCGCTCTTCCGCGGCTTTGCGCCATTCCGCGCGCTCTTCCGCACTGCCCCAGTAGCCGACGCCGCCCGGCGCACAGGAGATGAGTCCTTTGATCCGGTTATCCACTGCGGCAAGCCGCATGACCCACAATCCCCCGCGGCTCACGCCGAAGGCACCGAGACGATTGCCGTCGATCTCGGGGCGCTTTTGCAGCACGTCGAGCGCCGACTGCCAGGCGACTACCGATTCCGGCGCATGCGCGAACGACGTCTGCCCGGTGCCCGGCGCATCGACGACCAGCGCGGCCATGCCTTCCTTCATCGCGCCGTCGGCATATTTCTCGCGGTCTTCCTTGTACATGTCGCCGCCGCACATCACGAGCACGGCCGGTACCTTGTTCGACGCGGAAGCGCCCTTCGGCACGCGCAGGAATCCGACCGCCTCCTTGCCGTCGCGCGCGACGCGCACGACTTCGTGCGAGCCTTCGCGCAGCTCGGTGGCGCGGCGGAAGCAGTCGAGATATTTGTGGTAAGACTCTTCCTTGATCTTGCTCATCGCCGGCGGGCAGATCGGCGAACCCGAGTGATAGGGTGCGGGAAAGCGCGCGAGACTGTAATAGGTTTTCGCCTGGATGAAGTTATTGCGCGCCGCGACCTTGTCGCCCTGCTTTAGCGCCGCTTCGGCGTCTTTCTCGTAGCGTGCGGCTACTGCACTCCATGCGGGCACCCAGTCTTCGTCTTCCGTGCCTTTCAGCGTGGCGACGGTGTCGAGCATCGGCTGCAGATCGTCGACGAGATTGAACCAGCGGCGATAGAACCCGCCGATGGCGACCACGAACGGGTCCTCGTCCGGCCGCACCGGCAGTTTCGCGAGCATTTCGGCTTTATTGTGTGTTGCCATTCAACTGACTCCGATATTGTTTGAGGTAAATCCGTACGTATAAAACCGCTGCGCAAGCCAGCCGAGAACATACGGCGCGCGGCGCGGATTGTAAAGGCCGCTGCGCGCCAAATCGACCTTGACGGCAGTCGCGTGCTGGTGGAAGCTTCATTGCGCATGCTGCGAGAATTCAAGCGCGGTGAAAGGCACTGAGGAAGACAACAATGTCGAAAACCCCAGCATTGACCGGCGCGGCGCTGCTCGCGCTGTTCATGGCCGGCGCGTTCGCGCAGGAGTATCCGGCGCGCCCGATCCGCATCGTGCTGCCGTTCAGTCCCGGCGGCGGCACCGATTTGCTCGCGCGCCTGTTGAGCAAGCGTTTTTACGAGGCATTCGGACAGGCGGCCACGGTCGACAACCGGCCGGGCGCGGGCGGCAATCTCGGTGCCGAGATCGTCGCCAGGAGCGCGCCCGATGGATATACGCTGATGATGTCGACGGCGTCGGTCGCGGTGAACGTGACGCTGTATCAGAAACTGCCGTTCGATGCGCGGCGCGACTTCATACCGATAACCCAGGTTGCCTCCGCACCTCTCGCAGTCACCGTGCATCCCTCGGTGCCGGCGCGCACCGTGCAGGAGTTCGTCGCGCTCGCGAAGAAAACCCGCGGCGGACTCAATTTCGGCTCGAATGGCACGGGCACCACGAGCCATCTCGCGCTGGTGATGTTCAACCAGGTGGCCGGAACAACGCTCACGCACATTCCCTACAAGGGCGCCGGAGCTCTGATGACGGCACTGCTGTCCGGCGAAGTCGAAATCGGGTTTCCCGCGGTCATCAGCGTGCAGCCGCATTTGCGTTCCGGAAAATTGCGCGCGCTGGCGGTGACGACGAAACGCCGCTCGTCCGTATTGCCGGATGCGCCGACTCTCGACTCCATTTATCCCGGTTTCGACATCGACAACTGGTTTGCGCTGTTCGCACCCGCGGGCACACCCGCTGCCGTCGTCAACCGGATCTATGCGGAAGTCGTCAAAGCGCTGCAGCATCCGGAATCGCAGGCGTTCATGACAAGCGAGGGCGCCGAGCCGGTCGGCAGTTCGCCGGCGGAATTCGCCGCGTTTTTCGCTCGCGAAGTCGACAAGTACGCGCAAATCGTGAAGCTGGCCGGCATAAAACCGGAATAGCGATGGACGCGAAAAAATTTACTTGTGCATTCGCGGGCGCGCTTATCGCCGCTGCGACCGTTACCGCCGCGGATTTTCCCGCGCATCCGATCCGCCTGATCGTGCCGCAGGCGGCAGGCAGTGCTTCGGACAACGTGGCGCGTCTGGTGGCGGCGGAACTCGTGCGGCAGATGAACCAGCAGGTCGTCATCGACAACCGTCCCGGCGGCGCGCTGATGATAGGCATGGAATTGGTCGCGCATGCGCCGCCCGACGGCTACACGATAGGCTACGGGCCAATCGGCGCGCTGGCGATCGGGCCCAACATGGTGCGCGGGCTCACGTTCAGCGTGCTGAAGGATCTGCAGCCGCTCGCGCAGACGACGACCGGCAGCATGCTGCTCGCCGCGTCGCCGTCGACGCCGTTCAGGAGCGTGCGCGACGTGATCGACTATGCGAAGCAGTATCCGGACAAACTCTCCAACGCGTCGTCGGGCAACGGCACGCCGGGACACGTCGGCTTCGAGCTGTTCAAGTACATGACCGGCACGCGCATCGTGCACATCCCGTACAAAGGCGGCGCCGCCGGCACCATCGACCTGATCGCGGGCCAGGTGCAACTGATGATGGAGAGTTCGAACTCGATGACGCCGCACGTGAAATCGGGCAAGGTGCGCGGCCTCGCGGTCAGCAGCCCGATCCGCTCGCCGGCATTTCCGGAATTGCCGACGATCGCCGAAGCCGGCGTGCCGGGTTACGATGCGACCACGTGGACCGGCATCGTCGCGCCGGCCGGCGTGCCGAAAGCAATCGTGGTAAAACTCAATGCCGAGATCAACACTGCGCTGGCGACGCCGTCGCTGCGGGAAAAATTGCTCGCGATCGGCTCCGAGCCCGTTGGCGGCACGCCGGAACAGTTCCGCGAATTCATCCGCAGGGAAAACGCCAAGTGGGCCGAAGTGATCAATCGCTCGGGCGCGAAAGTGGACTAAAGTACGCACTGAATGTTTTCGACACGACAGGATTACGCATGATGTGGCGCTGGTCGATAGCAATTGCACTCATCGCGTTGACGCTGCCGGCGTTGGCCGCGGAAGCGCCGTTCCCCAACCGGCCGGTGCGCATGCTGATTCCGTATCCCGCCGGCGGCGGCCTCGACCTGCCGGGGCGGGCGGTCGCGCAGAAGTTCGCGGACGCGACGGGGCAGCAGATGGTCATCGACAACCGCGGCGGGGCCGGCGGGTTGATTGCCGGCGAGATCGTCGCCAAGGCCACGCCTGACGGCTACACGCTGTTTCTCGCGAGCAACGGCCAGATCTCGATCGCGCCGGCGCTCTACGCGAAACTGCCGTACGATCCGGCCACCGAACTCATTCCCATCACGCATTTCGTCGACACGCCGATGGTGCTGTTCGTCAACGCGCAGTATCCGGTGAAGTCCGTCGCCGACCTGATCGCGGCGGCGAAAGCGAAACCCGGCACGATCGGATGCGCGCTGTCCGGCGTCGGCGGCGTCTCTCATCTCACGCTCGAACTCTTCAAGCTGCGCGCCAACGTGAACCTGCTGCCGGTGCCGTACCGGGGTGCCGCGATCGGGCTTGCCGACGTCGCCGGCGGCACGGTCCCGGCGATATTTTCCACGCTGGCGGCGGCGAAGCCGCTGCTCGACGGCGGCCGGGTGCGCGCGCTCGCCGTTGCTTCGCCGCGACGCACCGGCGGGTTGCCCAATCTGCCCACGTTCGGGGAACTCGGTTACGCGGGCATGGATGCGCCGCTGTGGATAGGCATGATGGCGCCGAAGGGCACGCCGGCAGGCGTCGTGGCGAAATTGCACGCGGAGTTCGCGAAGGCGCTCGCGGCGCCCGACGTGAAGGAGCGCCTTGCCACGCAAAGCGCCGACATCGTCGCCAGCGGTCCGCGCGAATTCGGCGACATGATCAAACGCGACACCGCGCGCTGGAGCGAAGTCGTCAAGGTCGCAAACATCAAGATCGACTGAGAAAGGGGATTCAGTGATTAAGTGATTGAGTAACTAAATCGCTTAATTACCTAATCACTCAATCACCTGGTCACTCGCGCAAGTTTCAGGGCACACCATCACTCTGTTTTACAACTGCAGTTAGAAGGAGACACGGTTTGAACTCTCGAAAAGGCTACGGCGGCAAGACACTCTACGGCGCGCGCGTCGGCATCCTCATGCTGGACACCAAATGGCCGCGCCCGCCCGGCGACACCGGCAATGCGCACACCTGGCCGTTTCCGGTCTTGTACAAGGTCATTCCCGGCGCCTCGGCGCGCGTCGTGATCCATGAGAAAGGCAAAGGCCTCGGCCAGGCATTCCTCGACGGCGCGGCGGAACTCGTGAAAGAGGGCGCCGACGGCATCACGACAACCGGCGGTTTTCTCGCGATTTTCCAGGACCAGTTGTCGGCGCACGTCAAAGTGCCGGTCGCGAGTTCGTCGCTTTTGCAGATTCCGCTCGTGCAACGCACGCTGCCGCCGGGCAAACGCGTCGGCGTGCTGTCGGTGCACGGGGATCGCATCACACCGGAGCACTGGCAGGCCTGCGGCGCGCCGCTCGACACGCCGGTGGAAGGTACCGAACACGGCCGCGAATTCACGCGCGTGCTGCTGCAGGATGAAATCGAAATGGATTACGCGAAAGCCGAGCAGGATATCCTGGAGGCGGGCGAAAGGCTGCTGAAGAAACATCCCGAGGTCGGCGCCATCGTGTGCGAAACGCACAACATGGGGCCGTACTCGCGCGCGCTCAACGATCTGCTGCGCATACCCATCTACGACGTGTACACGTTCGTGTGCTGGTTTCACTCGGGCCTGCAGCCGCGCGACTTCGGGCCTCCGGCCGGCGCGAACCTGCCGGTCTGGCGGGAGCGCTAAACCGCATGGCAGTGCAGGAAATCGTCGGGCTTGCGCCATCGGGCTCGATGGGCAGCGGCTATAATCTCGAAGCATTCGAGCGCGGGCTCGCTGCCAATCCGCATTTTATCGGGCAGGACGCCGGCTCGACCGACATGGGCCCGTATTACCACGGCACCGGCGCCCCTTTTCTTCCGCTCGCGACCTACCGGCACGACCTGTCGTACATGCTGCGCGCCGCGCGCAAGCTGAAAATCCCGTTGCTGATCGGCTCGGCGATGACGAGCGGCGCCAACGAAAACCTGGCGGCGATGGTGCGCATGGTGACCGACCTCGCGCGCGAGGACGCGATGTCGTTCCGCATGGCGATCATCAGCGCCGAGCTCGACAAGACCGATCTCAAGCGCCGGCTCGCGCGCGAGCCGTTCGAAAGCCTTGGCCCCGCCGGCGCCCTTACTCCGGAAACCATAGACCGCTGTGGCCCCGTGTGCGCGCAGATGGGCGTCGAGCCTTTCATCCGCGCGCTCGATGCCGGGGCGGAAGTCATCATCGCCGGGCGCGCGTGCGATGACGCGATCTTCGCCGCGCTGCCGATCCTGAAGGGCTTCGACAAAGGCCTGTCGTTGCATTGCGGAAAGATACTCGAATGCGCGGGTCTCTCGGCGATTCCGTACGACCTTGCCGAGCCGTTGCTAGGGCGCGTGCGCCGCGATCATTTCGAGGTCGAGCCGTGCCATCCGAAGCATCGCTGCACGACCGTGTCGGTCGCCGGCCACTCGCTCTACGAGCGCGGCGATCCCTGCCTGCAGCCCGGGCCGGGCGGCATGAATGATCTCACCGCCGCGACCTTTACCCAGCTCGACGAACGCCGCGTGAAAGTCACGGGCAGCCGTTTCGTGCCGGACAAGATCTACCGGATCAAGCTCGAGGGCGCCGAGCAGCTCGGCTTCCGCAGCATCGTCATGGTCGGCATCCGCGACCCGATCATGATCCGGCAAATCGACACGATCCTGCAGGAAGCGAGGGAGCGCGCCGAAGAGCGGTTTGCCGGCAAGGGAGAATTCCACCTGCTCTATCGTATCTACGGCAAGAACGCGGTGATGGGCGAC
>CAZEAX010000089.1:0-13228 GCA_964510405.1 uncultured Streptomyces sp.
CCAGATCTATAACTGGCGCACCCAGTTCAATAAGCTCTCGAAGCGGCAGTTCACGGTGGCGGACGGAACGAACTACGCCAAGTCGGAAACCGATGAGGTGCGCCGGCTGAAAAAGCGCATCGCGGAGTTGGAGCAGGAGCGCGACTTCCTAAAAAAAGCGACGGCGTACTTCGCGAAGCCCGACAAGTGAAGTACGCCTTCATGGCGCAGTGTCGTGAGGAGTTTCCGGTGGTGCTGACGAGCCGCGCGCTGTCGGTCTCGCGCGCGGGCTTCTATGCGTGGCTTAAGCGTGAGCCCGCTGCTGATCGTCGCCGGCTTCGGCATTTTCATCGTGCTGACATCGAGCAATATGCTGCTGCAGTTGCTCGTGCCCGACGATACGCACGGGCAGGTGATGGCGTTATACAGCATGGCTTTCGCCGGCGTGATGCCGCTCGCAAGCCTCGCGGCCGGCGGCGTTGCGCACTTCGCAGGCGGGCAGCCGGTGTTCATCGCGGCGGGATGATGTTCGCAGTGCCGGGCTTGAGCCTGCAGCGCAAGCTGCCGGAACTGCGCAAGATATCGCATCCGGTCCTGATCGAGAAGGGCCTGTTGCTTCCTCAGGCTATGCCACGGTATAAGAAGGGTGGAGGAGCCTCATGCACTTATCATTGCGTCGGCTTGGCATTCACATTTGCGCGTGCGCGCTTGCGTGCGGCGCCACCGGCATCGCGGTCGCGCAACCGTACCCGACCAAATCGATTCGCCTGATCGTCGGCTCGTCCGCGGGCGGCGGCGGCGACACGTTCGCGCGCGTCACCGCGCAGGGTTTGAGTAACGTGCTCGGGCAGCAGGTGATCATCGACAACCGCGCGGGCGCGGGCGGCAATATCGGCGCCGATCTCGTCGCGAAAGCACCGCCCGACGGATACACACTGCTCTTTGCCTATACCGGTCACGTGTTGAATCCGAGCCTCTATCCGAAGCTGCCGTTCGACACCGTGCGCGATTTCGCGCCGGTCTCTCTGCTCGCGACGAACGAAAGTTTTCTGCTCGTGCATCCGGCGATTCCGGCGAAGTCGCTCGCGGAATTGATCGCGCTCGCCAAAAAGAACCCCGGCAAATATACGATAGGCGCGTTGCCGAGCAGCGCGCAGCACCTGGGCAGCGAACTCTTCAAGCTGCGCGCCGGCATCGATCTCCTGTTCATCCCGTACAAAGGCAACGGCCCGGCGTTGACCGATCTGCTGGGCGGCCAGCTCGACAGCGCGTTCAACACCGTCGCGATCACGCTGCCGCTCGTGCAGGCCGGAAAATTGCGCGCGCTGGCGGTGGCGGGCGAGCGCAGGTCGAAACTGGCGCCCGACGTGCCGACGATGATCGAAGCGGGCCTGCCCGGCTTTTCTTTTTTCGGCTGGTACGGGATCGTCGCGCCGGCGAAGACGCCCGACGCGATCGTCAAGCGGCTCAACCAGGCATTGGTCCGGGTGATGAAGTCGCCCGACATTCTCGAGCGCGTCGCGGCAATGGGCAACGAGGCGGTCGGCAGTACGCCGGCGGAATTCGACAAGTTCATCCGGGACGAAATTCCGAAGTGGGGTAAAGTGATCAAGCAGGCAAAGATCACGCTCGCGCCTTGAGCGCGGCGGTAACGGCTACAATTGCAGCAGAATGTTTCCGTCAGGAGAAGATCATGCACGATAAAAAACTGATTCCATTCGCATGTGCCGCGGCGCTCGCTGCTGCGCCGGCGTTCGCCGCCGACGCTTTCCCGACGAAGCCCGTGCGCATCGTCGTGCCGTTCGCGGCGGGCGGCGGCGTCGACCTGACGGCACGCATACTGGCGCAGAAGCTCACCGAGCGCGTCGGCCAGTCGGTCATCGTCGACAACCGCGTCGGCGCGAGCGGCATCATCGGCACCGAATACGTCGCCAAGGCGGCGCCGGACGGTTATACGCTGCTCGTCGGTTCGCAAACCTCGCAGGCGGTGGTACCGGCGATGTACGGCAAGTTGAATTACGATACTGCGCGCGATTTCACCGGCGTGACCGAAATCGCGCTGTCGCCGCTGGTGATTGTGATCCATCCTTCGCTGCCGGTGAAATCCGTGAAGGAATTGATCGCACTCGCGAAGGCGAAGCCGGGGCAGTTGACGTTCGGCGCGGCCTCGGGGGGCACGCCGCACATGGCGGGCGAACTCTTCAAGCTCGCCGCACACGTCGATCTGCTGTTCGTGCCGTATAAGGGCGAGGGGCCGGCGATCGCCGATGCGATGGGCGGACAGATCTCGATGGTGTTTTCAAACCTGCCCGTCGGCTTGCCGCAGGCGCAGAGCGGCCGGTTGCGCGCGCTCGCGGTGACGAGCAAGCAGCGCGTCGCCACCGCGCCGGAGGTGCCGACCGTCGCCGAGTCGGGGTTGCCGGGTTACGAAGCGAGCACATGGTTCGGCCTGTTCGCGCCGGCGGCAACGCCGCGCGAAATCGTGGCGAAGCTCAATGCGGAGTCGGTCGCCGCGTTAAGCGGCGCCGACGTCAAAGAGCGCATGGCGGGCCAGGGGCTCTTTGTGGTCGCGAGCACGCCCGAGCAGTTCGCGGAATTCCTGAAAAAGGAAATTCCCAAGTGGGCGAAGATCGTGAAAGACGCGGGCGTTAAACCGCAATGAGACCGCGGTGAACGCCTGGCATCACAGGTCGGGCGACAGTTTTATCCCGCAGTTCATGCGGCCGCACGCCTCGGCGCCGTCCGAGTTCGGGCTGCGGATCAATTTCTTGAGTTCGTTATTCATCGGCATGAGCAGGTTGACGTTCTTCGGCGGAATCGGCGACTCGAACCAGCGCGCGTAGATCTTGTTGATCTCGCCGCTTTTGAAAACCGCGATGAGCGCGTCGTCCGCCAGTTTCTTGAACGCCGGATCGTCCTTGCGCAGCATGATTGCGTAGGGCTCGTCGGTCAGGAATTCGCCGACCACCGCAAACTCGGGTGGATTGGCCGCGTTGGCGCGCATCGTGTAGAGCAGCACGTCGTCCATCGGGAACGCCGCCGCGGTGCCTTTCTGGATCGCGGTCAGCGCGTCGCCGTGGTCCTTCACCTGCACGAAACGCATGCCCAGCGATTCCTGCAGGTTGTAGTCCTTGATCGCGCGTTCGTTGGTCGTGCCCGTGGTGACGATCACCGTTTTGCCTTTGAGGTCCTTGTAGTTGCGGATCAGCGACGACGGCTTCACGAGCAGACGCGTGCCCGTGTAAAAAGTCGTCACCGTGAACGCGACCGATTTCTGGCGCTCGACGGTGTTGGTCGTCGAGCCGCACTCGAGGTCGATGTCGCCGTGCATGAGCAGCTGCAGGCGGATCTGCGGGCTCACCTTCATCATGGTGACCGTGAGGTCCGGCATCTTGAGCTGGGTCTTCACGGCCTCGACGATTTTCATGCAGAGGTCGACCGAGTAGCCGATGTACTGTTGTTTCGCGTCGAGGTACGAAAACGGGTCGGCCGCTTCACGCACGCCGAGCGTGATGGCCTTCTTTTCCTTGATCTTCTTGAGCGTGCCGCCGTCCTGCGCGCCGGCCGGCGCTGCGCAGAATGCACCCACGGCCGCGGCCAATATCCATGCTGAAATCGTACGCATCGCGTTCTCCCCGTTTTTAATGAGCGCCGGCCGCGACCCGGGGTGCGGGGCGTTCATGCCACTATGATACTGGCTTCTCCCCGCCCGAGCCTAATACTCGGTAAACATCCGCCGTATCGTCGCGACGTCGCCCGTCGTGGCGAGAGCCAGCATGAGCAGGATGCGCGCTTTTTGCGGGCTGAGGTTGTCGGCGGCGACGATGCCGAGCTGGTCGAAATCGGCGCGGCCCAGCACGCGGCCGTTGGCGACGCGCGTCGAGCGCACGAAGACCGTGCCGCGGGATGCGGCGACGCTTTTCTTCACAACTTCCTTTTCGCGGTCGGACAGCGAGCCCGCGCCGGTCGCCGCGAAGACAATTCCGCGCACCCCCGCGCTTTGCAACGCCTCGACGATCAGTGGCGCGTTCGATTCGACGGAGGAGTAAACGATTTCGACGGCGGGCAGCACAGAGATCGCGCGCAAATCGAATTCCGAATTGACCGTGTGGCGTTTCCCGGGCGAACGGTAATATGCGACTTTGTCCTGGTCTACGTAGCCGAGAAAGCCGAGCTCGCCGGAGCGGAACGTCTCCGCGCGATAGGTGTTGCTCTTGGTCACGTCGCGGGCCGCGTTGATTTCATCGTTGAGCACGACGAGCGCGCCGCGTCCGCGTGAATCCGCGCTGGCGGCGGTGCGCACCGCGTTTACGAGGTTCAGCGGGCCGTCCGCGCTCAGCGCCGTCGCGGGGCGTTGCGCGCCGACGAGCACCACCGGACGGTCATGTTTGACCGTCAGATTCAGGAAATAGGCGGTTTCTTCGAGCGTGCTCGTGCCGTGCGTGATGACGATGCCGGCAACGCCGGCATCCTCCGCGAACAGGGTGTTGATGCGTTCGGCGAGCGTGCGCCACACGGCCGTCGTCATGTTGGAGCTGCCGATATTGCCGACCTGCTCGACGCTCACCCGCGCAAATTGTTTGAGCTCGGGCACTGCTTCGACAAGCTGCTCGCCTTTAAGCGAGCCAGCCTTGTATTCGGACAGGCTCATCGCAGAGTCGCCGCGGCCCGCGATGGTGCCGCCGGTCGACAGCACGACCACGCGAGGAAGCTGTCCGCCGCTCATGTCGATCAAGCGCCCGGCACGACGCCGGCGGGCAGTTGCATGCAATGCCGCGCAATGTCGCCGGGCCGCGTGAGCCATACGCGCTCCCGGTCCTTGTGCGCGAGGCAATGTTGGAGTGCCTGGCGGATCGCGCGCAGGCGAAACGGCTGGCCCGCGACGTACGCGTGCAGGCCCAGCGCAAAGACTAGCGGCCCATTTTCCGCTTGGCCGAGCATCACTTCGAACTGGTTGACGATCATGTCGCCGAACTCGCGCGCGCCGTGCCGGCGATGCAGCAGTGCGGTCACGTCGTTCAGTTCGAGCGGGTACGGCACCGACAGCAGCGGACCCGCGCGCGTCTTCAGCCAGAACGGCTGATCGTCGGCGGGCCAGTCGAGCACGTAGGCGTAGCCGGCTTCCTTCAGCAGGTCGACGGTGACGCGCGTTTCGCCGAAGCCCGGGCCCAGCCAGCCCGCGGGCGGATTGCCCCGCGCGGAGATCGCATCCGTCACTTCGCGGATCAAATGCGCTTCGTCGTGCTCCCACATGTCGCTTTGCAGCTCGGCGCTGGTGCGGCCGTGCGCGATGATTTCGTCGTCGCGCGCGTGCAGGCGCGCGACCAGCGCGGGCCGCTCTTGATATAAAAGCCCGTTGACCGCGTGCGCGAGCGGCAGCTTGAGTTCATCGAGCGTCTGGACGAGATTCCACAAACCCACGCGCTGGCCGTAATCGCGCCAGCCGAAGTTGCGCTGCGTTTGCGGCGCGCCGAGAGTCGAGATGTCCTCGCCGATGCCGGCGCCGAACGCGAAATGCTCGACGCTGACCGCGACGTAAAACGCGAGCCGCCTGCCGCCGGGCCAGCTGTAATCGGCGCGCCTGCCGATCGCCGAAAACGGATAGCGGTGGTGCCCGGGCAGTTGCATGGCGGTCACGGCACTATGCCCGGCGGCAGTGCCGCGCAATGTCCGGCGATCTGTCCCGGCAGCGTGAACCATACGCGGTCGCGCTGCGGGTGATTGGCGACGTGCTTGAGCGCCTTGGCGAGCAGGCCCAACCGAAACGGCTGGCCCATCGTCATCGGATGCAGCGCGACGGTGCATACCAGCGGCCTTTCCGCGCATTGCCCGATCATTTCATCGAACTGGTCGACGATCATGTCGGCGAAATCGCCCGCGGTCTGCTGGCGGAAGAGCAGCGTGACGGAATCGTTCACTTCGAGCGGATACGGCACGCACAGGATGCGCCCCGCGCGCGCCTTCATCCAGAACGGCTGGTCGTCGCAGCACCAGTCCATCAGGAATTGGTAGCCGGCCTCCTGCAGCACGTCGATCGTGACCGGCGTGTGCGACATGCCCGCGCCCATCCAGCCGTACGGACGCCGGCCGTAGAATTTTTCGATCGTCGCGGTCGATTCCGCGACCATGCGCGCCTCGTCCGCCGCCCACATCGAGCCCTGGCGCTCGGATTGCGTGCGGCCGTGGCCGATGATCTCGTCGCCGCGCGCGCGCATGCACTCGACGATCTCCGGCCGGTAATCGCACATCAGGCTCGAGAGATTGTGCGCCGCCGGCAGTTTCAATTCGTCGAGCAGGTCGAACAGCCGCCAGATGCCGACGCGGTGGCCGTAATCGCGCCACGCATAATTGCGCTGAGTCTGCCGGCTCGCGTTGCCGAACGCGGGATCGGAACCCGCGCCCGCGCCGAACGCGAAATATTCGACGTTGGTGCCGACGTAGAACGCGAGCCGTTTGCCGCCGGGCCAGTCGTAGACCGGCCGGCGATCGATCATCGAGTAATCGTAGCGGTGATGGGCGGGAAGCACGGTGAAGGGCGCGGGTTGGGGTCAGTCTATTTTCGCGCCGGATTCCCTGATGACCTTGCTCCACTTCGTCATTTCGTTCCTGAAAAACGCGGCGAGCTCTTCAGGCCTGTTGCCGACGACGTCGCAGCCGAGATTCGTGAGCTTCTCGCGCATGTCGGGCGCCTGCAGCGATCTGACGATCTCGGCATGCAGCCGGCTGACGACGGGCGGCGGCGTGCCGCCGGTCGCGAACACCGCGAACCACGTGCTCGCCTCGAATCCGGGCACGCCGGCTTCGATCATCGTCGGCACGTCCGGCAGTTGCGCGCTGCGGCGTTTCGTCGTGATCGCGAGCGGCCGCATCCTGCCCGCCTTGATATAGGGCATGCCGCCGGCGATATCCGTGAAAGTGAGATTGAGCACGCCGCTCATGAGATCGACGAGCGCCGGGCCGTTGCCTTTATAAGGCACGTGCACCATGTTGATGCCCGTCGCGCTCTTGAACATTTCGCCGACGAGATGACCGATGCCGCCGTTGCCCGACGAACCGAAATTCAACTTGCCCGGCTGCGCCTTTGCAAGCGCGATCAATTCCTTCACCGTTTTGGTCGGCATGGAGGGATGCACGACGAGCGCGATCGGAATTTCCGCGACCAGCGTGACCGGCGCGAAACCGGCGATCGGATCGTAACTGAGTTTGCCGTAGAGCGCCTGGTTGCTCGCGAGCGCCGGTGTCGCCATCAGCAGCGTGTAGCCGTCCGGCGCGGCTTTCGCGACGATCTCGTTGCCGACGTTGCTGCCCGCGCCCGGCCGGTTGTCGACGACGACGGGCTGGCCTAGCGCGGCCCACAGCGGCGGCGCGATGAAGCGCGCGAGAATATCGGACGTGCCGCCGGTCGCGAACGGTACCACCAGGCGCAGCGGATGATCGGGATAAGTTTGTGCATGCGCGGCCGGCAGCACGGCAACGGCAATCAATAGCGGGCAGAGCAGGCGTTTGGTCATGGCGGAGAAATTCAAATTTTGCGATGGAGAGTCTTGCGGGATGCGGACATCGGGCGCTCGTAGTCTAGATTAAACCCCACACGCGGGCAAACGGGACGGCGCGCAGGCCGCCGTGTTGCACAGTGTCGTCTCGTCAGCAAGTCCGCGTTTGACCGCCGCTCCCGAACTCATGGATACTCTCGCCGGTATCATTGAATTTCCCGCTGACACCGCTCACGCACGTCAATCGCAGGAGCCATCAATGAATAGATTCGGATTGCCGGTCGTTGCGTTGTCTATCGCGATGGCGGGTGGCGCGGACGCGGTGCGCGCCCAGGATTATCCGAACAAGCCCGTGCGCTTCGTCCTCGGATTGGCGCCCGGCGGTTCCACCGACGTGATCGCGCGCATCGTCGCGCAGAAACTTTCCGAAGCGTGGGGGCAGAACGTGCTGGTCGACAACCGCGTCGGCGCCGGCGGCACCATCGGCGCCGACCTCGTGGTGAAGGCGCAGCCCGACGGCTACACGCTGTTCGTCGGCGGCTTCGGGCCCAACGCGATAGCGCCCGGACTTTACCCCGCGCTGCCCTACGACCCTTACAAGGATTTCGCCCACGTTACGCTGATGGTGACGCTGCCGCTCGTGCTGGTCGTGCCGTCTTCGTCGCCGGTAACCGGCCTCAAAGACCTGATCGACCGCGCGAAGGCGAAACCCGGGGCGCTGCGCTACGCTTCGATCGGCGTCGGTTCGTCGCCGCACGTGTTTGCCGAGCTGATGAACATGCGCGCAGGTATCAGTGCGGTGCATGTGCCATACAAAGGCGCGGTCGCCGCGCTGACCGGCGTGATCGCCGCGGAAACCGATTACGTGATGTCCAGCGTTTCCACGGCGCTGCCCCAGCTTGCGTCGGGGCGCATCCGTGCGATCGCGGTGACCAGCGCCGGCCCCACGCAACGTCTGCCCGGCGTGCCGCCGATCGCAAGCGTGCTGCCGGGTTACGAAGGGCTCGAATTCCACACGATGCACGCGCCGGCGCACACGCCGAAGGCCATCGTGGCGAAGTTGCAGCGCGACGTTGCCGCCGTTTTGCATCTGCCTGACGTCAAGCTGCGCCTCGACGTGCTCGCAATGGATGTTCAGGCCAGCACGTCCGAGCAGTGCGCGGCGTTCATCAAAGAGCAGATCGACACCTGGACCGCGGTTGCCCGCAAAGCCAACGTGCGTGCGGATTGAGAGCGATGCCCGATTTCAAAACCGACGACGGGGTGCGCATTTACTATGAGGAGGTCGGCAGCGGCTTCCCCGTGATCTTCGCGCACGAGTTCGGCGACAACTACCAGTCCTTCGGGCCGCAGCTCGGTCATTTTGCGCGCCGCTATCGGTGCATCGCGTATGCGGCGCGCGGTTATCCGCCTTCGGATGTGCCGGAAGATGCGTCCAAGTACAGTATGGGCCGCGTCGTGGCCGACATCGGCGCGTTGATGGACCATCTCGGGTTCGCGCAAGCGCATCTCGTCGGTTTGTCGATGGGTTCTTTCTCTGTGCTCAATTTCGCCCTCGCGAACCCCGCGCGCGCGCGCTCGCTCGTGATCGGCAGTTGCGGCGCCGGCGTAACGACGGATCCGGAGCAGCAGAAGCTGCGGCTCGCAGCGGTCGAGGAACGCGCGCGCTTGTATGAAGAGCTCGGCTCCGAAGTGATGGCGGACCGTATGGCCAACCTTGCCGTGCGGCGTACTTTCAAAGCCAAGGATCCGCACGGCTGGGCGGCGTTCCGCGAACGCCTGAAGCAGCACTCGGCAGAGGGTTGCGCGCGCACGCTGCGCGGCATCTTCTGCAACCGGCCGTCAGTCTACGATCAGCGCGAACAACTGCGCGCTTGCACTATACCCACGCTGCTGATGTTTGGCGACGACGATGGTCCGTCGATTGCGCCGACACTGTTCATGCGCGAGCAGATGCCGCGCGCGGGTCTCACGGTATTCCCGTATTCCGGGCACAATCTGAACATCGAGGAGCCCGCCGCGTTCAACCGCGCGGTCGACGATTTTCTGCACGCCGTCGAACTCGGGCGCTGGAATTACGCCGCTTCGTAATTGGAATTCGACTACACGTACAGGAGCATCATGGCTAAAAAGAAGGCGCAGAAAAAAGATCCCTTCGGCTATTCCGAAATGGTATGGGCGGAAACCCTCGATCCGGAATACGCCAAGGTTCGCGACGAACTCAGACGCGTCGCCGTAAGCGCAGGCGCGCTGTCGGTCAAGGTGAAGGAAATGATCGTCATCGGCATACTCGCGTCGCGCGGCCTTCAGTACGGCGTCGCGGCGCACATGCGCCGCGCGGTCGACTTCGGCGCCAGCCGCCAGGAATTGTTCGAAGCCCTGAAAGCCGCGCACATCCCGGGCGGCGGTGTTGCCTACAGCGTGGGGATACGCGCGCTGCAGGAACTGGAACTGGAAGGCTGCTTCAGGAAGGCCGCGAAGAAAGCCGGCAGGAAATCCAGATAGCGTAAGTCTTTCATCAAGCCCTGGCGCCGCGCGTCGCCCACGTGCCTGCGGCAACTGCCTGATAGAACTTCAGCACTGCGTGGTTGAAGTCGGCGGGTTCCTCGAGATTCAACGTGTGCCCGCTTTGCGGAAACGTCATCAGGCCGGCGCCGGGAATCTCGCGCTTCAAAAAGATCGATGGCTCGAGGCACGCTTCGTCCTCGTCGCCGACCATGATCAGCGAGGGTACGGTCAGTCGATTGAGCTGCTCCTTCAGGCTGAAGACCGTCGGGCGCGTGCCCGCGACATGTTTGGCCGTCATCGTCCAGCCGAGCGGCGACTGCTCGAGAAATTGATCGTGAAACCGCTGCCAGCCTTTCGGGTCTTTGCGCAGCAACTGCCGGCGCGCGGGACGGTGCGTCTGGAACTCGACCAGCTTGTCCATGCTGCCGCTGCTCAGCATGTCGACGCTGTCCTGGATCTGCTGCTGGCGTTTTTCCGGGTTCATCGAGCCCACCCCGCACGCGCCGACCGCCATGCTGAGGCACATCTCCGGATGCGTCAGAACGAAGCGCAGCGCAATCGCGGCGCCGCTCGCGAGGCCTACGATATGCGCCTTCTTCGCATCGAGCTTCAACATGAGCCCGCGCATGTCGGCGACCATCAGTTCTTCGGAATATGCGGCGGGATCGTCCGGCACCGACGACGGCGGAAAGCCGCGGAAATTCCACGTGATGTTGCGGTAGTAGCGCGAGAAAAATTTGACCTGCGGATCCCAGCCCCGGTAGTCGCCGCCCGCCTCGTGACACCAGACGATCGGCGTGCCCTGGCCGGTTACTTCGTGAAAGATTTCGAATCCGTTAATTTTTGCGAGAGTTCCCATGGCACTTTCCTGAAGAAGAAACGCCACACGCTGTTCGATGGCGCTATTGTAGAGCGGTTCGCGTGTCCCGGTTCGCGCGCGGGTCGGCGACCCCGAAGTGACGCGGAAATCTTCCGCACGTATACTCGAAACGGTGCCGCACAAATCCATCGGACCAGGGGTGCGAATGAACAGGCCGGCTTCGTTCCGCAAGCGACTTCGATTTGCAGGCGCCGCTGCGGCGACCGCATTGCTGATTTCAATCGGGGCCGGCGAAGTTTTTGCGACGGGAGATTATCCGGTGCGGCCCGTGAGATTGATCAACCCCTGGGCCGCAGGCGGCCCCGCGGATTTTGTCGGCAGGCTCTATGCGAAAGGTTTGAGCGAGCTGTGGGACACGCAGGTCATCACCGACAACCGCCCCGGCGCTTCCGGCATCATCGGCACGGAGATCGCTGCGCGCGCGGTGCCGGATGGCTACACGCTGCTCTTCAGCACGATCAGCACGTTCGCGATCAACGGCATCCTCATCAGGAACATTCCGTACGACGTCGACCGCGATCTGACGCTCGTGGGCATCACGGCGATCGCGCCGTACATCCTCGCCGTGCGCGCCGACCTTCCCGCGCGCAATGTGCCGGAGCTGATTGCTCTGGCGAAGAAGCAGCCCGGCAAGCTGAGTTTTGCGTCCGCCGGTCCGGGTACGATCCTGCACATGGCGGGGGAGCAGTTCAAGCACCAGGCCGGCATCGACATCCTGCACGTTCCGTTCAAGAGCGGCGGCCCGGCGCTCGTCGGCTTGCTGAGCAACGAGGTCGACATGATCGTCACGGACCTGTCGACCATATTGGTTCACGTGAAGAGCGGCAAGTTGAGAGCGCTCGCGGCTGCGCATCCGCGGCGGCTGGCGCCGCTGCCCGAGGTGCCGACGTTCGCCGAGCTGGGTTACCCCGGAATCGAATCGAGCGCCTGGTGGGCGCTGGCGGTTCCCGCGAAAACTCCGCGCGCGGTGCTCGCGCGGCTCAAAGCGGCCCACGTCGCGGTGCTCGCGCGGCCGGACTACATCGAGCGTCTGGCGGAACTCGCGATAGAGCCGCCGGCCATGAGCCCCGAACAAGCCGCCGCGTTCGTCAAGCGCGAGATCGAGAAATGGCAGAAGGTGGTGGTCGCCGCCAACGTGCGCATCGAATGACCACAGGCGCCGCGCTATCGTTGCGCGGGTTTGCGCAAAGCAGGTAATCTCCAGCCAGTACGGAAACACGATCAAGGAGGAGGCCATGGCCTCGCAATTGCAGGTATGCGACAAGTCCGCGTGGATGGGGCGGGACTTTCGCAACGACGATTCATGGATCGCGACACTGACTCGGAACCAGATCGCGGAGTTGAGCGAAGCGGCAGGCAAGTGCATCGCGCGCGGGCTCGCGGTCACCGAGGTCAAGCGCGAGGACTTCAGGTTGAAATCGCTGGTGCCGTTGATCGAAGCGTGGGCGGAAGAGATCAACAACGGGCGCGGCTTCGTGCTCGTGAAGGGTTTGCCGGCCGCCGGGCTGGGTGACGCGCAGGTGCGCACGATTTTCTGGGGCATCGGCCTCTACATGGGCTCGCCGGTCTCGCAGAACTCGTACGGCGAGATGCTGGGCGAGGTGTACGACGAGGGCGTCAAGATGGGTACGGGCCGCGTGCGCGGCTACCGCACCAACCAGCGGCTCATGTTTCACACCGACCGCGCCGACATCGTGGGTCTCATGTGCCAGCGCGCGGCGAAGTCGGGCGGCCTTTCCAGCATCGTGAGCTCGACGCGCATCTACAACGAGATCGCACGGAACCATCCGGAGTATCTGGCGCCGCTCGAGCACGGCTACATCCACGCCAACATGGAAGAGGGCGGGGCGTTCACGACTTATCGCATGCCGGTTTACAGCGTGAAGGACGACACCGTGAGCTGCCGCATCCTGCGCAACACGATAGAGAACGCGCGCAAGATGGGCCACGCGAAATACACCGAGCTCGAAACCGCCGCGCTTTAGCCCGGCGCTCGCGCTGCCGATGAGTTCCAGCATGCCGCCCGTCGCAAGCTTCGGGTCCTTCATGCAGGACTTCGCGCTCACGTGGCAGCCGGTCATGTTCTTCGGGCTGATGTGCATCGTCGTCTGGCTGCTCTGGCGGACGATCAAGCTGATGCCGAGAGTGAAGCCGATGGAGATCACGCCGGGATCGTCGTCCGCGGTCACCTGGGACGAGGTCGCCGGTCTCGATGAGGCGAAGGAGGAGCTCCAGGAGGTGGTCGACTTCCTGCGCGACCCGAAGCGGTTCGAGCGCATGGGAGCGCGCGTGCCGAAGGGGATTCTCTTCCACGGCCCGCCGGGCACCGGCAAGACCCTGGCGGCGAAGGCCGTCGCGAACGAGTCGG
>CAZEAX010000090.1:0-13219 GCA_964510405.1 uncultured Streptomyces sp.
GAGATTGCCGCCGCTGCCGACCGCGACGCTCGCGGTCACTCCCGAAGCGGAAAATGCGGACGAGCCGCCGAGAGCAGACTGTAGTGCGCTGGCCAGTTGCGTCTGGGTGTAGGTGCCATGTGCAAGTGTGACCTGTCCGCTGCCAATGCCGTCGATCGTCACGCCGAAGGCATCGTTCGATGAGTCGATAACGGTGGACACGGCAGCAGGATTGTCCGCGGTCGCGCTGCCCTGGGTCGCGGCGGCGGTGATATTCACCTGATAAGCCCCCGGCTGGCTGTTGGCGCCCGCGCCGACGAAGCTCAGCAGCGAATTGCTGCTGGTGCCCTGCACGCCGAACAGGCCGGCGAAGCTGGAGAAATTTTTGCTGATGGCGTTGCCGAGCATCGTATTGTCGAGCGTGAGCGAGCCGTCGCTCTGGAATGCCACGCCGATCTGCGACAGCGTGTTGGGTCCGCTGCCCATGCCGCTCAACGATTGCGACAGGATCGAGCGCACCTGGGTGAGCAGGTTTTGCGTGGTGAAATCGCCGGTCAGCGGACTCGCCGTTTTGGTCGAGGTGTTATAGGCGGTCAATCCGCCGATCGTGCTGTTGAGCGCGTTGTAGGCATTGACAAGGTTGTTGACGTTGGCCTGGATCGTCGAACTGTCCGCCGCGACAGCAAGCGTGGTGTTGCCGGTCGTCTGCAGGTTGAGCGTCACGCCCGGTATTGCGCCCGTGATGGTGTTCGATGCGCTGGTGACGGCGACGCCGTTGACGGTCAGCGTCGCGTCCTGCGGCGCAACGACCTGCGCAAATCCAGCGATCGCGTCGTGCAATTCTCCGGCCGCAAGGCCGTTGGTCACGCTGATCGTGTTGGCGCTGCCGCCGTTATCGGCACTGAGGACCAGCCGGTAGGGCGTCGAGCTGCCGTCGTTGACGATGGTCGCGGTGACGCCGGCATCGGCGGCGTTGATGGCGCTGGCAACGCCGGCCAGCGTATTGTTGGACGAATCGATGGTGACGACCGTTGCCGCACCGCTGCCGACCTGCAATGTCAAGGTACCGGTCGAGCTCGGGTTGTTCTGGCTGGCGAGACCGGCGGCGGCCAGTGCCTGCGCCTGCGCAAGATGGCCGACGCTGACCGAATAATTGCCGGGCGCCGCACTGCTGGCCGCGGTGGCCGACAGCAACGATGTGTTGCTCGAAGTCGCGCTCAAGGCTTCAAATGTCGCCGGGTTGGCGAGTCCCTGCATTGCACTTTGCAGCGTCGCCACCGCGCTCTGCAGCGTGCCGAGCGCCGAAACCTGCGTCTGGTAACTCGCCTGTTGTTGTTGCAGCAGCGTGACCGGCCGTTGTTCCACCGCCATCAGCTGGCTGACCATCGTGTTGACGTCGATGCCCGAGCCGATGCCGGCCGCCGTCATCAGCGATGACGTGTTGATACCGGCGGTTGATGCGGGCGCTAGGCTTGCAGTGGTCATAATGGGTCGATCGTGATTGGTCCGGTTTCCTGCCCGCGGGTGCTGGTCATGTCTTCCGTTGCCGGCATATGCGCCTGGACTTCATTTTCCGGCGCCGCCGGATCCGCATCGTGGTTGCTGACGCAGAGAAACGCTTGCGGGTTTCCCTGGGTCAGAAACCACCGTCCCGCACGACCGGCGCGAGCCGGTCAGGCGGGACAGTGTCGATTGCAACTACAATTACTGCAGCAACTTGAGAACGGTGTTCGGCAGCGAGTTGGCTTGCGCCAGCATCGCGACACCGGCCTGCTGCAACACTTCGTTTTTCGTCAGCGTTGCGGTTTCGGACGCGAAGTTCGTGTCCTGGATCCCGCTGCGTGCGGCGGTCAGGTTTTGCGTCGTCGCCTGCAGCGAAGCAACCACTTGCGTGAAGCGGTTCTGGACCGCGCCCAAAGTCGCCTGCGTCGTATTCACCGCGTTGAGGGCTGCGTCGATCGAAGTTATCGCGGCATTCGCTCCATTCACCGTCGAAATGTCGGTGTTGAGGATTGAAACGCCGGAGAGACTGGCTGCAACCGTGCCGTTCACGCCGTCCGTCGTCGCCGACGCACCGGCGATCGTCATGCCGGCGGAGTTGGTGCTGGTGACGGTGTAGGTCGACTTGGTCGTTGCCGCCACGCCGCCGCCGTAGGCGGTGTCGCCCGCAACCAGCGTGCCGGTTTGCGCGACCGTGATGTTGCGACCGTCGACCGCCGTCAGCTTGAGTGCGCCGCCCGCGTTGCTCGCGGTTACGCCCGTCGCTGCGCTGATCTGGTTGATTGCCGAGATCGAGCTGGCGAGGTCGGTTGCCGCGACGCCGGTGGCCGTCAGGGTTGCCGTATTCACGCCATTGATCGTGATCTTGCCGGCATGCGCCGCAGTGCTGGCCGCTGCTGCCGCGGTGACCGAGGTCGCCGCCGCTGTAGCGGTTACGCCGCCGATGCCGCGGTCATTGATTGCGTTGGCGATCGATTGAGCGTCCGCGGCGATCGTGCTGCCTTGATAGATGTCGGTTGCATTGCCGGCCGCATCGGTAATCGTGAACTGACCCGCTGCCGTGACCGTGGTGGCGGTGCCGCCGCTGGTCACGGTGGACGAATAGCTCTGGCCGAGCGTCGCCGAACGTGCGCTGCTGATGGAGCCGATGGTGATGGTCTGGCCCGCGTTGGCACCGACCTGGAACTGTTTATTGGTAAACGTGCCGTCGAGCAGGTTGACGCCGTTGAACGACGTGTTCTGTGCAATACGGTCGACTTCCGAGACCAGTTGCGTAACTTCCGTTTGCAGGGCCGCGCGGTCCGACGCGCTGTTGGTGCCGTTGGCCGACTGCACTGCGAGTTGGCGCATGCGCTGCAGGTCATTGGTGATTTGCGACAGGCCGCTGCCCGCGGTTTGCGCGAGGTTGATCGCGTCGTTCGCGTTTTGCCCGGCTTGCGTGTTGCCGTTGATCTGCGCGGTCATGCGCTGGCTGATCGCGAGACCGGCGGCGTCGTCCGCCGCGCTGTTGATGCGCATGCCCGAAGACAGGCGTTGAATCGAAGTCGCGAGTGCCGATTGCGAATTCGACAGGTTGTTTTGCGCGAGTAGCGACGCAACGTTGGTATTGATGGTCATTGCCATGGTGTGCTCCTTGTGAAGTTGTCAAAGCGGCTCATCGCCGTGACTTTGGACTTGCGCGCCGCTAGGCGTGAGCCGCCGTCCTACGCAATTACGGCCATATCGGCGGAGACTTTAGTTGGCGGTGAAGATTCACCGTGAACCCGGACGCCGCGCGGGCAGCGCGGCATCCCGTCATTCCGCGGTTACCGCGCGATTCTTGCCCTCGTTTTTTGCTATGTACAGTGCGCGGTCGGCGCGCTTGATCACCGCGTCGCGGGTTTCGCCCGTTTTGCGCACGGCGATACCCGCGCTGAACGTGATCGGCAGCTTGCGGTGCGAATAGATGAGCGGGCTCTGGGCAAGGTCCTGCTGCAGCCGGCACAATGCGCGCGCGGTCTGCTCGGGGCCCGAGTCGGGCAGCAGGAACAGGAATTCCTCGCCGCCGAAGCGCACGACGACATCGCTCGGCCGTATCGTGCGCTTGATGACCTGCGCGAAATGCACGAGCGCGGCGTCGCCGGCCTGGTGTCCGTGGCGGTCGTTCAACCGCTTGAAGTCGTCGATGTCGATGAGCGCGGTGCCGAGCGGCGCCTCGTGGCGGTCGGCGCGCGCGGCCTCGCGCGTATAGGCCTGATCGAGTCCGCTGCGGTTCAACGCGCCGGTCAGGTGGTCCACGTGGACCAGTCCGCGCAGCTGTTCGAGTTCCTGCTTCAAGGCCTCGATCTTGCGTTCGGCCTGCGCGAGCTTGGCGGGCGCGACACGCGTCGCGGCATCGTTGTTCAGCGCGCGCGTGTCGCCGAGCGCCTCGTCGAGCAGGCTGATGATGCTGCCGACGTCGTCGGTGCCGCGGATTTTGCGCGCGTACATTTCGATGCGCCGGTAGTAGTCGTCGGTGAGCGGTGCGGCGGGCGCGCGCACGGACGGCGCGGCGACAGCGGCGGGATGAAAGGATGAGGTGACCAGTCGCAACTTCGTTTTGGTTTTGCTCGTTTCCATCGCGCTACTCCTCTTGCAGGGCGCCGGCTGGAGCCGGCAGGTTTGACGATGGATCAAGGTAGCAAGCTTTCCGCCTTCGATACGGCGCGAATAAGCGGCTAAAACCGCCGCAATTCGGCGCATTGCGGTCGTTCACCGCTCATGCGGCGACCACCCGGTTCTTGCCCGCGCGCTTGGCCTGATACAGCGCGCGGTCGGCGCGCGCAATGACCGCCGCCTGCGTTTCGCCGGTGCGGTAGGTGGCTATTCCCGCGCTGAATGTAATCAGCAGCTTGGCGTTGTCGTGCAGAAAAAAGCGCTTGGTCAGCTCGCGCTGCAGCCGCGCGATCACGGTGGCGCCGTGCTCGGCGTCCGAATTGGGCAGCAGGATCATGAATTCCTCGCCGCCGTAGCGCGCGACGCTGTCGCTCGGGCGCATCGTGTCCTTGATCACCGAGGCGAGATGCACGAGCGCGTCGTCGCCGACCTGGTGGCCGAGCGTGTCGTTCAGATCCTTGAAATTATCGATGTCGAGCAGCGCGATGGAGAGCGGCTGCGTCTGGCGGTCGGCCACCGCGATTTCGCGGTCGAACGATTCGCTCAAGCCGCGCCGGTTCAAAGTGCCCGTCAGATGGTCGCGCAGCACTTTGTCGCTGACCTGTTCGAGCTGGCTTTCCAGTTCGCGGATCTTCAATTCGGCGACGCTGACCTGTTCGCGGGCGCGCAGCACTTCCTCGCGAGAATGCAGCGCGCTCGCCTGCACGTTGCGCGTCTCGCGCAGCACTTCCTCGAGCAGTATGTTCAGCTGGTTGACGTCCTCGGTCTGGCGGATCTGCTGGGCCAGGTTTTCGATCGAGTCGTGATAGTCGCCCGTCGCTGTCGAGAGCTTGCCGAGCTCGTCGATGAAAGATGCGATCATCTGTTTCAACGTGGTCTTGGTGACGTTCAGGCTGTCGCGCAGCACGCCCTGGTGGTGAATCACGTTTTTCAGGTTGCGTTGCGCCTCCTCGATGGCCGCGAGATCGAGCGGTCCCGAGATGACCTGCAGCACCACGGCGATCTGGCCGCGCAGCCATTGGTCGTCGGCCACCAGTTCGCCGACGTTTTCGATCAGGAGCCGCAAGAGTTGCAGCAACCCGTTCTGCACGCCGTCGCGTTCATTGCCGCGCAATTCGACGTCCAGCCACAGCGTTTTAAGTTCTGCGCGCAGAGCCTTGAGGTCGAGCGGGCTGTCCGCGCGCAATTGCCGGGCGAGCGAATTCGCGCGCGTGGTTATCGCGGGGGCGTCGATCAGCCGCGCGCCGATCGCGATCTCGAGCGTATGCGCGAGCAGTTCGCGCAGTTCCAGCGGGCCCGGCTCGCCGCCGGCGTGATGGTCGTTGGCCGCCTGGCGCGGGCCGGACGTAATCATCGACGGCGATTTCCCCCATAAATGCGTCAGATCGAGCAGCCGCTGGTAGAGGGTCGGCATTTTCAGGGGGGCGCCGTTCGCACACAGCGCTTTTTCCAGTGCGGACCGCCGCTCGGCGCACGGCTTCACCATCGACTCGTCGCACAGGAGCCGCACGAGCTCGCGCAGCAGCGCCGCCCATTCCGCGGCCGAAATGCTTTCGCTTTGCAGTTTGGCGAAGTCGACCAGCGCGCGATGCCCGTCTTCCCAATTGTGGGTGGCGTGCGCGGCGGCGATCGCGTTGCCCAGCCGCGCGAGTTCCGGCGTATTGCGCGGCAGTTCGGCAGCGAGCCGTTGCAGCAGCCTCTCGACGGTCGCACTCGCGAGGCCCGCGTCGTCGTCGCCCGCGATTTCGCAATACAGGCGCCCGTAATTTTCCGGAGTGGGCGCCTGTTTGCGCGTCACGAGCAGGCGCAGCGTTTCACGCGCAATGTCGTTCGGTTTGCTTTGCACCGTCATGAAATTCCTCTCAGCGGGCCAGCCGCAAACCGCGACGGCCCCGACTGCGCCTTAACCAGCGTCAGAACGTGGAAATTATCGGCACAATCGGGCGCGACTTTAGTCACGCCATGAGGGATTACTCGACGATCTGGTTCTTGATCGCGTAGTGCGTGAGCTCGGCGTTGTTTTTAAGTCGCATTTTTTCGAGCACGCGGGCGCGGTACACGCTGACGGTTTTGACGCTGATCGACATCTGGCGGCCGATGTCGGTGAGAGATTTGCCCGACGCGATCAGGCACATCGTCTGGTATTCGCGGATCGACAACGATTCGTGCGGCGGCCGCTCGGAGTCCTGCCCGATCGAATTGGCGAGTTCCTGCGCGACACTCGGGGTCACGTATTTGCGGCCCTCCTTGACCTGGCGGATCGCGCTGACCAACTGCGACGGCGCGCTTTGCTTGGTCAGGTAACCGGCGGCGCCGGCCTTGAGCGCGCGCAGCGCGTACTGGTTTTCCGGATGCATCGACAGCATCAGCACCTGCAGGCCGGGAAACTCCTTGCGTACCAGCTTGAGGGTTTCGATGCCGTTGCGGTCCGGCAGCGAGATATCGAGCAAAACCACCTCGCACGGCGTGTCGCGCAGGAGCCGCAGCGCGGAGGCGCTGCTGTCGGCTTCGCCGACGACCTGCATGTCGCCGCTTTCCGCGATGATCTGGGTCAGGCCGCGGCGCAGGATGGCGTGATCGTCGACGATGACAACGCGTATCATGTGGCCCCCGCCGGCAGGAATCCTTCGGGCGGCACCGTCACCGGATCGAGCGGCAAGTGCGCGGTGATCGTGGTGCCCTGGCCGGCTTTGCCCTCGAAGCGGATTTCGCCCCCCAGATTGCGCGCGCGTTCGAGCATGCCGCGCAAGCCGAACGAGCCTTTCTTAAGCAGGTCCGTGTGCGCCATGCCGCGCCCGTTGTCGATGATTTTCATCGTCAACATCGTGTCATCGGTGGAGAGCTCGACCTCGACTTTGGTGGCGGCGGCGTGCTTCGATATGTTGGTGAGTATCTCGCGGAAGACACTGAAGGCGGCATTGCCGAGATCGGGATCCACCGCCAGGTCCTCGCTTTTGCACGTCACGACGCAGGGAATTTCCATGCGCTTCTCGAATTCGGAGGCCTCCCACTCGATCGCGGCGACGAGGCCCAGCTCCAGCAGCGGCGGACGCAGATCGCGCGCGATGCGCGACGTGATCTCCATCGTGCGGTCGACCAGATGCTCGAGCGAGTGCGCCTTGTCGATGAGGTCGCCGCGCTGCCTGTCGAGGCGGTTGGAGAGCCACAGGAGGTCGATTTTCAGCGCGGTCAGATTGCCGCCGATATCGTCGTGCACTTCGCGCGCGATGCGGGTGCGCTCGATTTCCTTGGCTTTTTGCAGGTGGGCGGAGAGCGCGGAGAGCTGCTGGCGCGATTTCAAGAGTTCGCTCTCGGCGTGCTTGCGCTGAGAGATGTTCTCCATGATGCCGTCCCACTGCACGCGGTTGTCGCCCAAAGTGCGCGGGCGCATGCGAATTTCGATCCACTTCAGGATATCGCCGGAAGTAACGCGAATGCGGCCTTCCCAGCTGAAAGGTTCGAGGGTCGCGGCGGATTCCGTGATGAGCCTGCGCAGTTCCGCGCCGCCGTTCACCACTTGCTCGCAAAAGAGGCTGCTGTCGTCCTGCAGTTGGGCCGGCGTCAATTCGAGGAGCTGGATGCTGCCTTCGCTGATGTAAGGAAAGCGATAACCGCCTTTGCCCGCTTTCTGCAGTTGAAAGACCACCCCCGGCACATTGGACACGATCGCGCGGAAGCGTGCCTCGTTTTCTTCGAGCTCGCGTTGCGCCTGGCGCCCCATGCGGCGGACCTGGCTTTCGCGCAATTCGCGCTCGATCGCGGGAATCAGGCGCGACAGGTTGCTCTTCATCACGTAGTCATGCGCGCCGGCGCGCATCGCCTCGACCGCGATGTCCTCGCCGATATTGCCGGAGTTGATGATGAACGGCAGGTCCGGATCGTGCTGGCGCACGATTTTCAGCGCCTCGAGCCCGCTGAACTGCGGCATCGTGTAATCGCAGATAACGACATCCCAGAGCTCGCTCTTGAGCGCATCGAGGGTCGCTGCCGCGGTTTCCGCGCGCCGGTGGATCGGATCAAAGCCGCCATGCCGGATCTCGGCGAGCAGCAATTCTGCGTCTTCTTCCGAATCCTCGATCAGCAATATCCGCAGCGGTTGATTCATGGGGCGGGGCGCAGTCACGACGCTGAAAAGTCGGGCGAAATGGGAGCCGTCATGATACCAGTTATGCCCGCCCTGTCATCGCGCGCGGCCGCCGCCCGCCGTCCGCGATCCCCCCGCCGATTCAAGATTGCGCGCGCGTTGCCGATATCAGGAAGCGGCGACACGGAACAAAGTTTTGCAGCGCGCGGCGTACGCCCGACTTGGCAATAAGTATGCGTTTTAGCGCCTATTCGACGCTTTGCGCGGGAGTTCCCGGGATTAAGCTTGCGGCTTTACCGATAAACCGTATCAGGCGGCGAAGTTGCCGCAAGGAAAAGGACGATTTTGGTTACTAACCGCTTATTCATGACGCTGGCCTGCGGCGGCGCGGCCAGCATTCTGGCCGCCATCGGCGCGGTCTGGCTGGGCGAATCGGTGTTGTGCGCGCTTCCCGTCGCGCTCATGGCCGCGGCGTGGTTCGCTTTAGTACTCTCGCATGACCGGCAGTCGATCCAGGCGGCGCACGAGCGCGCGGCGCAAGTGCGCGAACAGACCGGCGCGCTGGTGAGCAATCTCGGCGCCGCTTTCACGCAGTGCGCGGGCGAATTCAACGCGCAGCTCGCGACTTCGCGCGGCGAACTGGACCAGGCGCAGGGGCTCTTCCTGGACGCGATCCAGAAACTGGTCGGCAGTTTTACCAGCATCAACTCGCAAACGCAGGCCCAGCAAAAGCTCGCATTGACGATAACGCGGGGCCACGCGGCCCGCGAAGACGACGTCGCAGCGAAAGACAACGGCGGTTTCGAGCATTTCGTCGCGGAGACCTCGAACACGCTGCGCTATTTCGTCGACAGCGTCGTGCAGAGCAGCAAGGTCGCAATGGGGCTCGTCGAGAAAATGGAGCAGATCACGTGCCAGATCGACGAAGTGCAGAAGATACTCGGCGAAATCGAGGGGATCTCCAAACAGACCAATCTGCTCGCGTTGAACGCCGCGATCGAGGCCGCGCGCGCGGGCGAAGCAGGCCGCGGGTTTTCCGTGGTCGCGGACGAGGTGCGCGATCTTTCCAACCGCACCAGCCAGTTCAGCCAGCAGATCCGCAAAACGATCCTGCACGCGCAGGAGTCCGTTCATGTGACCGAGCGCGCGATCGACCAGATGGCGTCGCAGGACATGACTTTCGCGCTGCAATCGAAACAGCACGTCGACGAAATGATGGTTGATGTGCAGAAGGTCAACGCCGCGATGAACGGGGCGGCGCAGGAACTCGCGGTCATCACGCGCGGGGTCGAAGAAAACGTCAACACCGCGGTCACGACGCTGCAATTTCAGGACATGGTCACGCAATTGCTTGGTCACGTGAAGCGGCGCATGGACGCATTGGCAGGCGTCGCCGACAAGATCAACGCGGTCGCGGCCGACTTGACCGCGGACGCGGCGCCGTCGGTCGACGAGGGCGAGCGCGCGCAGGGTTTGCACCGCGCCTGCGCCGAGTTGATGGAGCTCTTGACGAGCGTGCGGCAGATAACGATCAGAAATCCGGTGCGCCAGGCGTCGATGACGACCGGCGATGTTGAATTATTTTAGAGCGCGATTGATTTAGCAGGAGCGAAATATGGCAAAAACGATACTCACGGTAGATGATTCGGCGTCGATCCGCCAGATGGTGTCATTCACGCTGAAAGGCGACGGCTACGGCGTCGTTGAAGCGGTCGACGGCGCGGACGGCCTTGAAAAAGCCAAGGCGAACGACGTCGCGATGGTGCTGACGGACCAGAACATGCCGAAGATGGACGGCCTGACCCTGATCAAGTCGCTGCGCGCGATGCCGAAATTTCAAAGCGTCCCGATCCTGATGCTGACCACCGAATCCGGCGATGCAATGAAGAGCCAGGGCAAAGCCGCCGGCGCCACCGGCTGGCTGGTGAAACCCTTCGATCCGCCCAAGCTCCTCGAAGTCGTCAAAAAAGTCATCGGCTGAAGCGGCCGCCACATTCCGCATCCAAGGATCTTCCTATGAGTGGCACCGACAATACGACCGCCGGCGATCGCGGCGGCGCGATCGACATGAGCCAGTTTTACCGCGTGTTTTTCGACGAGACCGCGGAACACCTGGCGCAAATGGAGAACCTGCTGCTCGGCATCGACCCGGCCCAGGCGGGCGACGAGGAGCTCAACGCGATATTTCGCGCCGCGCATTCGATCAAGGGCGGCAGCGGCACGTTCGGCTTCACGGACATGACGGAAGTGACGCACGAACTCGAATCGCTGCTCGACAAGGCGCGCAAGCACGAGATCGTACTGACCATCGAGATGGTCGACGCATTGCTCGCGGCGGGCGACGTGCTGAAGCTCCAGCTCGCGCGGCATCGCGGCGAGCCGGATGTCGCCGAACCGCCGGTTGCCGAAGTGTGCGCGCGGATCCGGTGTTTTGTCACCGGCGCCGCGGCCCCTCCCGTCGTATCGCCGGCGCAGGCGGAAGCGCCGCAGCCGAAACGCGCGTTGAAGATTGCCTTGCCGGCCCCTCCGGGCGAAGACACACTGAACAAGTTGTTCGACGATCTCGGCCAGTATGGCGAGATCGAGGCGCGCCGCATCGAAGAAGGCGTGTGCACGTTTCAATTCAACACGGCGGCCAGCGCGCAGACGTTGAACGACGTGTTCGCATTTTTCGTTGACCCCGATGCGGTAAGGATAGAAATCGCGGCCGCGCCGGCCGAAGATCCGGGTTACGGCTTCTTCACCGATCCCGCGCCGGCCGCAGCAGCGGACCCCGGCTATGGTTTCTTCGTCGAGATGCCCAGTCCCCCGGCCGCGCAGCCCGCGTCTCCGGACGCGGTTGCCGCTCCCAGCCCCGGCCGTCGCGCGAGCGATCGCGCCGAGGCCGAGCGCGTGCGCGCCGGGCGTCGCGACACCGACAAGCTGGTGGTCAGCGCGCAGGGCGACAACGCTTCGATCCGGGTGGGCGTCGAGAAAGTCGACCAGCTGATCAACCAGGTCGGCGAACTCGTGATTACGCAGGCGATGCTCGCGCAGTCCGTGGCGAAGCTCGATCCGGCCCTGTACCAAAACATTCTGACCGGCATGAGCGACCTCGAGCGCAACACGCGGGACCTGCAGGAATCGGTGATGTCGATCCGCATGCTGCCGATCGCATTCGTGTTCAACCGCTTTCCGCGCATGGCGCGCGATCTGGCGGCCAAGCTCGGCAAGCAGGTGCAACTGAAAATGGAAGGCGAGGCGACCGAGCTCGACAAGGGCCTGATCGAAAAAATCGCGGATCCGCTGACGCATCTCGTGCGCAACGCGATCGACCACGGCATCGAATCCGCCGGCAAACGCATTGCGGCCGGCAAGCAGGAGATGGGCACGGTCACGCTGCGCGCGTCGCACCAGGGCGGCAACATCGTGATCGAAGTCTGCGACGACGGCGCCGGGTTGAGTCGCGACCGCATACTCGCCAAGGCGCGCGAGCGCGGACTGCCGGTGTCCGACGACATGAGCGACCACGACGTGTGGCGCCTGATTTTCGAAGCCGGTTTTTCTACGGCCGAAGTGGTGACCGACGTATCGGGCCGCGGCGTGGGCATGGATGTCGTCAAGCGGAATATCGCGGAACTCGGCGGGACGGTCGAGATTGAAGCGGCGACCGGGGTCGGCACGCGCATCATAGTGCGCCTGCCGTTGACGCTTGCGATCATCGACGGCATGTCTATCGCGGTCGGCGGCAACGTTTACATCATTCCACTCGCGGCGGTCGTCGAATCGTTGCAGGCGGCAAGCAGCGAAGTGAAATCGGTGGCGGGCGGCGGACGGGTGGTCGAAGTGCGCAAGGAATACCTGCCGGTGATTGCGCTGCGCGACGTCTTCCCGACCGGCGAGACGGCGGCCGAAACTACGCGCAGCATCATGCTGGTCGTCGAGTCCGACGGCGTCAAGAACGCGTTGCTCGTCGACGAGTTGCTCGGCCAGCAGCAGGTCGTGGTGAAGAGTCTCGAAACCAACTACCGCAAAGTGCCGGGCATCGCCGGCGCGACAATCATGGGCGACGGCAGGGTTGCGCTCATCCTCGACGTGCCTGCGCTCGTGCAGATGAGCCGGCATTGACGACGTTGCGCGAAAAAACGCGGCGTCGCGACGCCGACGCCCCGAAAGGATAAAGCATGAAGTTTGCCAATATGAAAATCGCCGTTCGCCTGGCCCTCGGTTTCGGGCTGGTATTCGTTGCGGTCGCGGTGAGTTCGGCGCTGGTCGGCATGAAGCTCGACACGAGCCGCGAGTCGGCGCGCTCGATCATGAAGTATTTCGACATACTGGAAGCGCAGCAAGCCGTCGGCGACGCCGCGCGCGAAAACATGGCGACGGTCAGCGAACTCTTCGCGTCCAATGACCCGAAAATAATCGAATCGGTTTCCGCGGATCTCGAGGTCAATCGCCTGAAAAACGAAAAGACCCTGCCCAAACTCGAAGCGCTCGTCGCGAGCGAGGAAGGCAAGAAGCTGCTCGCTGCGGTCAAGGCCAAGCGCGCGGCATTTATCGCGAAGCGCACGATCGTGATGAATCTCTACAAGGACGGCAAGCGCGATCAGGCGCGGGAGGCCTACAGCACGGAAATGAAGGCGGCGGTCACCGAATACAAGCGCGCCCTGACAGAGTTTGCCAGCGTCCAGTTGAGTCACGGCAATCACAAAGCCGTCGATGCGATCGAGGATGCGGGGAAAAGCATCACGTTTCTTCTGCTGACCGTCTGTGCGGTAATGCTGATTTCGGTGAGCGCATGTCTCTGGATTACGCGCTCGATCACGCGGCCGCTGGGCCGCGCGGTCGAAGTCGCAGACAAAGTTGCGGCGGGCGACCTGACGAGCGAAATCGATGCGACGAGCAGGGACGAGACGGGGCAGTTGCTGTCGGCGCTGAAGACGATGAATGCAAACCTCGTGAATCTCATAGGCGGAGTGCGCACCAATGCCGACACGATTTCGTCGGCGTCGCACCAGATTGCGACGGGGAATGCGGACTTGA
>CAZEAX010000091.1:0-13212 GCA_964510405.1 uncultured Streptomyces sp.
CGGAACTTGCCTGCGTCCGCCGCGCCTGCAAGCTGGGCGGCGGCCATGCCGGCCGCCATGATCAACGCTGCCTTGATTATTCTGCTCATGGCTTCCTCCTGTCGGTTGTTGATCTGCGCCCGCCCCTGACGGCTCTGCGGCCGGTTTTTATTATGACGCAGGCAATGCGCGCTATGCGTGATGATAGCGTGAAATCGCCGTTGCCAACACCGCCGCCTTAGGCGCGCCGACGCGCGGATTCGGGAACGTCGGCGTGCGCGTTCATCGCCCGGTAAATCGCCTCGCGCGTGAGCTTGGGCACCAGCATCTGGATGAAATCGGTCAGGTAGCGGCGCAGATAGATATCGCGGCGCAGGCTGATGATGGTGACGCTTTTCGGAAACAGGTGAGTCGCACCGACGGCGTGCAATTTCGGCGGAATCGTACCAACCGCGAGCGTCGGCACGATCGCGATGCCGAGCCCCTCTTCCACGTAGGCCTTGATCACGTCGGAATCGCTCGCGCTCACGACGAAGCGCGCTTCAATTTTCTCGTCGCGAAATGCCCTGGCGATGATTTGCCCGCCGCGCGAGCGCGGGCTGTAGCCGACGATGGGAAATTGCGCGAGCTCGCCGAGCGTAATGCGCTTTTTGCGCGCGAGCGCATGACCTTTCGGCATGATGACACTGCGCTTGAGAACTTCGCTCGGCAGCAGCACCAGCGCCGGATGCGCACCGGTGACGTCCGTGCTGATGCCGACGTCAGCTTCGTTCGCTTCGATCATCCGCGGCACGTCGTCGGCGTCGGCCTGCATCAAATGCAGCTGCACTTCGGGATGGCGCTTGGTGAACTCTTTTACCGGCGCAAGCAGGGTGTAGCGCGCGTGCAAATGGCTGGTCGCCAGCGCCAGGCGCCCGCCGCGTTCGTTGCGCAGGTCTTCGGCGATCAGGCGGATGTTGTCCGCTTCGTTGAGCATGCGCTGCGCCGCCGTCAGTACCGCCTGCCCCGCCCCGGTCAGCGCGAGGACGCGGTTCTTGCGGCGCACCAGCAGCTCGACACCGAGCTCGCGCTCGAGCTCCTGCAACTGACGACTCACGCCCGGCTGCGAGGTATGCAGCGCGAGCGCCGCGCTCGACATGTTGAGCGACTGGCGCGCGATTTCACGCAGGAAGCGAAGTTGTTTCAGGGTCATGCTTTCACTATACGATAATCATATGGCGATATACAGTTTTATCATTTTATTACATGGCCGAACGCTGTTACTGTGACGGCCTGAACGGGAACGATACTCGTTTCCCCACACCGGCCAGAGGAACCCCCATGCTCACCGTCAACCGGCCCCACCTCACGATCAACCGCGTCGGCAAACATCTGGGCGCCGAAATCACGGGCATCGATCTGTCGCAGCCCCTGGATGACGACACCTTCGCACTCGTCGCGGATGCGTTCTTCGACAACGAAGTCGTGTTTTTTCGCAACCAGAAGATCAGCCCGGCGCAGCAGATCGCGTTCACGCGCCGCTTCGGCATCCTCGAGCAGCACGTGCGCAAGGAAAGCCGCCTCGCGGGATTTCCCGAAATCCTGATCATCTCGAACCTGCTAGATGAAAAAGGCAACGCGATCGGATCGCAGGATGCCGGGCGCTTCTGGCACAGCGATCTTTCGTACAAGGCCGAACCGAGCATGCTCTCCGCGCTGTATGCGCTCGAAGTCCCGGTCAAGGACGGCCAGGTGCTCGGCGACACGAGCTTCGCGAGCACGACCGCCGCATACGCGGCGCTGCCCGACGCGATGAAGGCGCGCCTGCAGGGCATGAAGAACGTCCACAGCTATCGTTACTACCGCAACAAGAACGCGCAGGCCCAGCAGGAAGAACTCGCGCGCGGCGGCCGCGTGATCCAGGAACACATGCCGACCGAAGAACAGTTGAAAAGCGTGCCCGATGTCGAAACGCCGGTCGTACGCACGCACCCGGTCACCAAACGCAAAGGCCTCTTCATCAACGAAGCGCACACCGCGGGCATGGCCGGCATGCCGAAGGCCGAAGGCGACGCGCTGCTGGCCGAACTCTACGCGCACATCATCAAACCCGAATTCGTCTATCGCCACCGCTGGCAGCCGGGCGATCTCCTGATGTGGGACAATTGCGCCGTGCAGCACAAGGCGACTTTCGATTACGATCTGCCGCAACGGCGGCTGATGCACCGCACGACGGTGCGCGGCACCGCACCGTATTAGAAAAAATTTCAAACATTCCCTCTCCGCCATTTATGGGGGAGAAGGTTAGGGTGAGGGGGCGATTGAAGTCTTGTATTCCAATATAAACATAAGCGAGACCACTTCCCCTCACCCCGGCCCGGCCCCTCGCTTCGCTCTACCCACTAACGCGGGGCGAGGGAGCATTTTTTAATGCGCACGGATCATATGACTGAAGCTCAGGGGCTCGTGACGGTCTGGCTGCACGTCGCGCCGGAACGCGAAGAAGAATTTACCGCCTGGTACAACCTCGAGCACATCAACCAGATGGTTGCGCTGCCGGGCGTGGTCGGCGCGCGCCGTTACATGGTCGAAAACGCCAAGCCGAAATTCCTCGCGTGGTACGACACCGTCGATGAGACGTTCGAGCCCGGCCCCGCGTTCCAGCAGGTGGTCGCCAATCCGACGCCGTGGTCGCGGCGCATCCGCACGTTCTACGGCGGGGACCGCGAGCGCATGAATTTCCGCCTGATGCGCGACGTCGGCGAGAAGCCGGCAACCGACACGCCGTGGCTCTACATCGTGCACACGGACATACCCGACCATATCGTCGACGAATACAACGAGTGGTACGACAACGAACATCTGCCGCGGCTGGTGACGGTGCCGGGCGTCGTGCGCGCGCGGCGCTATGCGGCGGTTGCCGGCAACCCGAAATACCTGACCGCGTACGAGCTGACGGACAAGGATGCATTCGAAAGTCCCGCGGGACTGGCGGCGCGCAAAACGCCGTGGACCGCGAAGATGCGCTCGCTGTTTCAGAACACGCGCCGCAGCATGTGCCGGCTCGTGCTGCCCAGCCAGCATCATGCGCAGTAAAAAGAGCAGTTAACCGCACCCCGCTCAAGCGGGGGCAATGCACGGAGGGAGCAAGTCAATGAATCGCGCTTTTCTGCGCCGCATTTTTGCGGCCGTCTGCATTTCAACCGCCGGCATTGCCGCAGCGCAGACTTATCCGGACCGGCCGATCCGGTTCATCGTGCCGTTCGCGCCCGGGGGCACCAACGACATCGTCGCGCGATTGTCCGGCGCCAGGCTGGCGGAAAATCTCAACCAGTCGGTGGTCGTCGACAACCGCGGCGGCGCCAACGCGGTGATCGGCACCGAAGTGGCGGCCCACGCGCAGCCCGACGGCTACACGCTGCTGATGGTCAACATCAACTTCGCGATCAATCCCGCGATGATGGCCAAACTGCCATACGATGCGCTGCACGACTTCGCGCCGATCTCGCTGCTCGCCACGTCGCCGACGGTGCTCGTCGTGCACCCGTCTGTCCCGGTCAACTCGGTATCCGAACTGATCGCCTACGTGAAAGCGAATCCGGGCAAGATCAATTACTCGACCTCCGGCAGCGGCAGCTCCACGCACATCCCGATGGAACTGCTGATTTCGCTGACCGGCATGCGGATGACGCCGATCCATTACAAAGGCGGCGGCCCGGCCCTGCTCGACCTGCTCTCCGGCCGCGTCCCGCTCGGGTTCACGACCATACTGTCCGTGCAGCAGCACCTCAAATCCGGCCGCCTGCGCGCGCTCGCCGTATCGACGGCGCGCCGCTCCGCGAGCCTGCCGAACGTGCCGACGGTCGCCGAGTCGGGCGTTCCGGGTTACGAATTCGTCGGCTGGTGGGGTGTCGTCGCGCCGGCGAAAACGCCGCCGGCGGTGATCAATCGATTGAACGCGGAGTTCGTCAGGATCCAGCGCGAGCCGTACATGACCGATCATCTCGGCCAGGAAGGCGCCGAACCGCGCACCGCGACGCCCGAGGAGTTCGCTAAATTCCTGCGCGCGGAAACGGCCAAGTGGGGCAAGGTCGCGCGCGACAATCATCTGCGGTTCGAATGACGAAGCCGCTTGCATTCGCAGTGTCGGCATGGCATATGATTGAGAGTGCCTGACACAATGAAAATCGCCGAACTGCTGCTGCAAACGCTCGAAGCCAATGGCGTGCGCCATATCTTCGGCAATCCCGGCACCACCGAAATCCCGCTCGTGCGCATGTGCGAACGCCGCCGCAAGCTCGACTACGTGGTCGCGCTGTCCGAAGTCGCCGCAGTGCCGATGGCGGACGGTTACGCGCGCACGATGCGCAGTCTCGGCGTCGTCAACCTGCACGTGGCACCCGGCCTCGGCAACGGCATGGGCGGCCTCTACACCGCCGGCATCGCGCAAACACCGCTGCTCGTCTTGATCGGCGGTCAGGACCGGCGCTTCCTGCATACGCAGCCCATCCTGTGGGGACCGCTCGAAAAAATGGCGGGCTCGGTGTGCAAAGCGGTGTTCGGACTCAATACTAAATCGGACGCGGTCTCGAACCTGCGTCATGCGCTACGCACGGTACTGACGCCGCCGTTCGCGCCGGTCGCGCTGATCTGCCCGCCCGACCTGCTCGAACAGGAAATCGACGCCCGCGCCCAGCGTGTCAACGCGCCGGCTCTCGCCTCGCTCACGGCGACCGAAGCGCAGCACTATGCGCGCGCGTTGAAGCGTGCGAAGCATCCCGCGTTCATCGCTGCCGAAGACGTGCATTGGAACAAAGCCGGCGGTGCGCTCGAAAAACTAGCGCGCTCGCTCGCAGCGCCCGTGTATGTCGCGCCGTACACCGCCGCGCTGCCGATTGACAGCGCATCGCCGTGCTATGCGGGCTATCTGCCGCCGAGCTTCAAGCAGATTTCCGAGCGGCTCGCGCACCACGACCTGTTGTTTTTCGTCGGCGGCACCGGTTTGCGCACGACGCTCTACAGCGAAGCGAAGTTGCCGCAGACCAAGCTCTGGATCGGCAACGACGGACGGGCGCGCGCGGTCGACGGCGAATTCGAACTGGCGACCGTCACCGATACCGGCGCCGGACTGACTGCGATCGCGCGCGCGCTCGACGTCAAGCGGCCGGCGCCGAAACCGCAGCGTCCGCAGACCGCTTTGCCCGCCGCGCAAAAGAAAATATTTCATCCGTCGCGCGCGGTGCACGCACTGCTCGCAGCGTTTCCGGATGCGATCTGGTTCGACGAGTCGGGACTTTCGACGTCCGACGTGAGGCAATGGATGAATCTGCCGGCGGGCGAATACCTGATCAACGGCAGCGGCGGCATCGGCTGGGGGCTCGCGGCATCAGTCGGCGCGGCCATCGGCAATCCGGAGCGGCAAGTCGTCGCGATCATCGGCGACGGCTCCGCGCTGTACGCGAGCGAAGCCTTGTGGACCGCCGCGCATCACGGCGCGAAGCTTTTGCTCGTCGTGCTGTCGAACCGCCGCTACGCGACGCTCAACGAGGCCGCGAGCCGCCTGACCGGCAAACCGCTCGACCTCTTTACGATCGAACCACCGGTCATCGATTTCAGCGGACTCGCCACACTATACGACTGGAAGTACGCGAAGGCCGCGAGCGAAGGCGATCTCGCCGCCTTCCTGTCAAAGCTCAAAGGCAAAGTCAAAACGAACACGCTGCTGGAGCTGAAGCTCGATCCCGCAGTGAAGCCGGTCACCGCCTCGCGGCATTTCTGAACCGACTCCGGCTGCAGGCGTATGTCGTGCGCGCAGATGCCGTGAACCGTCACGCCGATCGCCGGTCATATCCGTTGTCGCTCCAATCAAGAACAAGATGAAATGAATACCCCGGAGTCCGCGGCCCCGGTTCCCGTCGCCGGCGGAACCGGCAACACCGTCACGCGCGAGCAGTTCCTGAACCTGTTCATGGCGGTGTTCCTGCCGATGTTTCTGGCAGCCGTCGACCAGACGCTGCTCGCCACGGCGACGCCCGCGATCGCGGCGTCGCTGGGCGGACTTACGGATACGTCGTGGGTGGCGGTGGCTTATCTGCTGTCGTCCGCGTCGGTAGTGCCGCTCTACGGCCGGCTCGGCGACCAGCGCGGGCGGCGGGAAATGCTGCTGGTGGCGGTCGGGATTTTTTCGCTCGGCTCGCTTGCCTGCGGACTGGCGCAATCGCTGCCGCAACTGATTTTCGCGCGGGTCGTGCAGGGCCTGGGCGGCGCGGGACTCATGACGCTGTCGCAGGCGCTGATCGGCGAGTTGATCGCGCCGCGCGAGCGCGTGCGCTTTCAAGCCTATTTTGCGATGGTATTCACGCTGGCGAGCGTTACCGGGCCGGTCGTCGGCGGCGTCGTAGTATCGCACCTGAGCTGGCGCTGGCTGTTTCTCGCGAATCTGCCGCTGGCCGTATTCGCGGTATGGCGGTTGCGCAAGCTGCCGCGCGGCGAGCCGCATCCCGATCAGAGCGGCACGCATGATATCGCCGGTATCGTACTCTTTGCGCTCTGCGCCGTCACCGGCCTTTACTGGCTCACTTCCGGCGGCCATCACTTTGCGTGGCTATCCGCGCCCAGCGCGTTGCTGCTGGCGGTAGCTGTCGCCGCGCTCGTCGCGCTGGCGATACGGGAACGGCGCAGCGCGTCGCCGTTTCTGCCCGTGGATCTGCTGCGGAATAAAGCCATCCTGCTGTCATTGGCCACCACGTTGGTATTCGCCTCCTGCATGTTTGCGATGGTGTTTTTTCTGCCGATCTATCTGCAGCTCGGACATCGCGTCAGCGCGCTGCGATCCGGTCTGTTGCTGCTGCCGCTGACCGCGGGCATGGTCATGGGCGCATTGGCAGCGGGACGCTTTGTCGCCCGTACCGGACGCGCGAAGTGGGTCCCGGTAGCGGGGCTCGCGCTATCCAGCGTTGCACTGCTCGTGCTCGCAATACTGGCCCCGCAACCCGGCATCGTCAGCTTCCTCGGATTTATCGCCGGCCTTGGTTTCGGCGTAATCATGCCGATCAATCAAGTGGTCGTGCAGGTCGTGGCGGGACGCGCGCGGCTGGGCGCCGTCACGTCGATGATTTCGCTGTTCAGGTCCGTCGGCGCGGCGGCGGGCGCGGCGGTATTCGGCGCCGTAGTCTACGCGCTGATGCCGAGCGTCGATATTTCCCAGCTCGCGCAGGCCGCCACCGAAGTACCGGCGGCGGCGGTCACGCATGCATTCCATATTGCGTTCGCCGCGGCCGCGTGCGTTGCCGCGACAGGCGCTTTCATCGCCAGCCGGATTCCCGTGGTGCCGCTGTGGCAGGCGCAGGATGCTGCCGCGGAAACCATGCCAACCGCGGCGGATGAACCGGGCAAAGCCTGAACTTAATCGACCTTTGCCCCCGAGCGTTTGACGACATCGGCCCACTTCGCGGCTTCGCTCCTGATGTGCGCCGAATACTGCTCGGGCGTGCCGCCGACAATCTCGAGACCGAAATCGGGAAGTTTCTCCCTGACCGACGGCGCGGCCAGCGCCTTGTTCACCGCCGCATTGAGTTGATGAACGATGGCCTTCGGCACGGCGGCCGGCACGACGACGCCGGCCCACGCACTGACGTCGAATCCCGGCACACCCGACTCCGCGATGGTCGGCAATTCCGCGAACGCGGGCACGCGGCGCGCGCTGGTGACCGCAAGCCCGCGCAGGCGCCCCGCTTTCACGTGCGGCCCGATCGACTGGATGTTGTCGGCCATCAACTGAACGCGGCCCGCGGTCAGATCCGTGATCGCGACCGTCGCCGCCTTGTACGGCACGTGCACCATCTGCGTATTGGTCATGAGCTTGAAGAGTTCCATGCCGACGTGGATGCTCGAGCCGTTGCCGGACGATGCGAACGACAGCTTGTCCGGATTTTTCCTCGCATAGTCGATCAGTTCCTGCACCGATTTGACGGGCAGCGACAGCGTCACCGCGAGCAGGTTGGGCGAGTAATACATCATGACGACGCCCTGCAGGTCGCGCTCGGCGTCGTACGGGAGCTTCGGAATTACGCTAGGGTTGATCGCCATCGTATTGATATTGCCGTGACCCATCGTGTAGCCGTCGGGCGTGGCATGCGCGATCAATTCCGTGCCCACGATCCCGCTGGCGCCCGGCCGGTTGTCGACGATGACCTGCTGCCCGGTCTGCCGGCTCAACTCCGCCATGACGACGCGCGCCGCAACATCCGGCCCGCCGCCGGCGGCGCTCGCGAGTATGTAGCGCAGCGGCCGGTCCGGATACGCGGCAATTGCAGTGACGGCAGCCAGCAGCAGCGATACGGCAGATGCGATGCGAATCAGAGCGGCCATATTGCACTCCCCCCAGAACGTAGCGATCCGCGCTTGACGAACGATATCTTGGCATACTACGCGAACCGTTTAAGTGAGGTCGATGAAAAATGTCCGTCAATGATGCACTGCTGGCCGAATCCGCCGTCGAACTGCGCCGCCGCATAGGCTCCAAGGAAATCTCGCCGGTCGAACTGCTCGAACTCTGCATCGAGCGCATCGCGCATATCAATCCCGCGGTCAATGCCGTGACCGCCACGTGCTACGACCGCGCGCGCACAGAAGCGAAGGCCGCAGAACAGGCGGTGCTGCGCGGCGAACCGCTGGGGCTGCTGCACGGCCTGCCGACCGGCATCAAGGACCTCGAAGAAACGGGCGGTCTCCTGACGACTTTCGGCTCGCAGTTGTATCGCGACTTCGTGCCCGAGCATGACAGCGCGATGGTTGCACGCGTACGCGCGGCCGGCGCGATCGTCGTCGGCAAAACGAACGTGCCGGAATTCGGCGCCGGCGCCAACAGCCGCAACGTCGTGTGGGGCGCGACCGGCAATCCGTTCGATCCTATGCTCAATGCGGGCGGTTCATCGGGCGGTTCGGCCGTGGCGCTCGCGTGCGACATGCTGCCGGTGTGCACCGGTTCCGATACAGGCGGCTCGCTGCGCATTCCCGGCGCGATCAACGGCGTTGTCGGCTTTCGTCCGTCGCCGGGGCTCGTGCCGGTCGAGCGGCGCGGTCTCGGCTGGACGCCGATCTCAGTCGTCGGCCCGCTCGGCCGCACCGTGGCGGATGCGTGTTTGTTGCTGGCGGCGCAGGCCGCGATGGACGATTGCGACCCGCTGTCCTATCCGGTCGATCCGCAGTCGTTCGCCGTACCGGAAGCCTGCGATCTCGGCGGCTTGCGCGTCGCCCACACGGAAGACTTCGGCGTCTGCCCGGTGGACCAGCCGATCCGCAAAGTGTTCCGCGACAAGATCGCCGCAATGAAACATCTCTTCAAGTCGTGCGACGAAGTCACTTTCGATTTCGCGCAAGCCGACCGCTGCTTCGACGTGATACGCGCCGCGAACTACGTCGCCAAGTACCGCGACGCGTACGAAAAAGATCCGAATTCACTGGGCCCCAACGTGCGCGCCAATTACGAGATCGGCGCGAAGATGTCGCTCGCCGACATGGCGTGGGCGCATCTCGAAGAGACGCGCCTGTTCCGCCGTTTCCAGCACGCGTTCCGCGATTACGATCTCGTGCTGGCGCCGACCACGCCCGTCTCGCCGTTCCCGTGGTCGCAGCTTTATCTCGCGGAAATGGACGGCAAGCCGCTCAACAACTATTACCACTGGCTCTCCCTCACCTACGTCGTCACGCTGGTAACCAACCCCGCGATCGCGCTGCCGTGCGGCACCGACCACAAGGGCATGCCGTTCGGGCTGCAGGCCGTGGGCCGTTTCCGCGGCGATCGCGCGCTGCTCGGCGCTTCTCACGCGATGGAGCAGGCGTTCAACGCAATTCCAGCACTGCGGCGTCCGCGGCCCGATCTAAGCAAACTGACGAAGCCCACACCGGCGTTAAAATCCATCGTCACGCATCCGCCGGTGCTGTAAAGCGTCAATCAAGGATGCGGCTGGCGCCCGTCCGCAGGTAGCCGGCGTCGCCGCGCCATGGTGCGGAAATTTCAGGATGCACCAAAGCCGATCATCGCGGCGCCGCGCTTGGCACCCTAACCCACTGATTCCGTTTAAGTGCTTCGGCGAACGTCGCTGGCATCTGAATTGCTTATATCCACGCAGGCAGCAACGGGACTGATTTCGCGCAGCCTTGACGTTTGGCGGCTCGCGCACCCGATGCGTCTGCGCCCGGAAAGGAAGGATCAGATGACCATTCATGTCGGATTTGACGATGCGCGCAACCTGATCACGGTCGCATCGACCGGTGCGGCAAATCAGAATGAGCGCCTGGAAGCACTGCGCAACCTGCGCCTGGATTCAAGCTTCCGCAGCGACTACCAGATCCTGTGCAGATTTTTCGACGACCGATATGCCCCGGGCAGAGCCGAATGCATACATCTCGGGCTTACGCTGTCGGCGTTTTTTCGCGGACAGCAAATCGCGCTTGTAGTCGGCAACCATGAGCTCGCACCGCTCAGGGAAGGCGTTGCGATGTTCAACACCGAGCGGGTGGAAATAAACGTGTTTAACGACGTCATTGCAGCGACCCGCTGGCTATTGTCGCAACGCGAGGCAATGGCCGCCTAGCCGCCGCGTCTGCCGTCTGCGCGGCGTCTTACGCACCGGCGTTGCGCGGCTGAAAAATTGCCGTGTGAATGATTTCGGTCAACACCTGCTCGCCCCGCCGCACGCACACATAAAGCCGCACAAACTCGTGGCCTTTGTGCCGCCACTTCTCCTCCGGGATTGCGCGCACTTCCAGCTCATCACCTGCGTGCGCCGCCGAGTTGAATTGAATGCGGCTCGCCGTGTGTATCCATGCCGGCAGCGTAAAGCGGTTGCGCAGGACGAGATTGGCCTGGCGCAGGATGAAGCCGGGGTGCAACAGGGGTGTTGCGCCCTCGCGATATATCGGCAGTTCGTCACTGACATCGGAACACCATTCGAGATTGCCGGCCCGCGTGGGATTCCACGCGAGCGCCGGAAACGGCGTGCCGACTTCCATCAGCGCCCATGACACGACCTGCTTCTCGCGCGGCGGCGCGGGTGCCAGCACGGAGCGCGCGTCGATCGCGGGCGGCAACTCGCGCAACTGCGCGGTCATCCGCGCGAGTTCGACGCCCTCGTGGTTGATGCACGTCAGGGCATAATCCCCGTCTGCACTGCGCCGGCCCTGAACTGTCAGCAACTCCCTGTCGTATGCGGGTTTTACGAATGTCACTTCAGCGCTGCCGCGCGCGAGCCACGCCGCGCCGTGTTTTGCGACGAGCGGCTGCGTCATGTGACTGAATACCGTGACGCCGGGCACCAGAGCCCCCTTGAATCCATAGGCTGTCGCAACCTCGTCGCTGTGCATGCGGTTCTCGGAACTCGCGTGCGTGTTGCGGGTGCGAACCTCGTAGACAGGCAGCACCTCCGGTTCGACCGCAGCGGAATTCATGTCGGCATCAGCTTCTCGCCGCGTACTTGCCGGTAAGCTGCGGCGTGGTGACGCCCTCCGCTTTTTTCTGCTGGCGTTCGAGCCGCGTCTCGCGCGCCCACGTGCGCTTCAAATCGTCGCGCACGTTGATGCGCAGTCTGCCGAGCCCCTCGGTTTCGAGTTCGACGACGTCGCCATCCTGAAAACTCGAGAGCCCGCGGTGATTGGTGCCGGTCGCGAGCACGTCTCCCGCTTCGAGCGCGTGTATGGACGTCACCCATTCAATGCAGCGCGGGATCTTGTGCGCCATGTCGCTCGTATTGAAGTTCTGCTTCAACGTGCCGTTCACCCACAGCCTGATCTGCAGATTGTGCGGATCGGCGATCTCGTCAGCGGTCACGATGTACGGGCCCATCGGGGCGAACGTGTCGCGCGACTTCATCTGGTAGAACGTGTTGCCCGCGGGCGGCAGGCCGCGCGCGGAGCCGTCGATGAAGTTTACGTAGCCGAAAATGTAATTCATCGCGTCCGCGGCCTTTACGTGCGACGCGCGCCTGCCGATCACCAGCGCCACTTCCGCCTCGCCCTCGAATATGGTCGCTGGCACGTCCGGCAGCACCATCGTGTCGTCGCAGCCGATGACCGCGCTTGGCGACTTGTGAAACGCGTTGATCGGCGCGGGTTCCGCCCGCGTGCCGTCTTCCATGTAGTTCACCGCCATGCAATCGATGTTGTGCGGCTGCGGCAGCGGCGGTCTTATCCTGACCTTGCTGACCGGCACGCCGTTGCCCTTCGCCAACGCGTCTTCAAGACGGCCTTTATATTCGGCGAAATGCTCGATCAATCCGCCGATCACGTCCTGCGGTCCCACGCTCGGTATGTCGCGCACCACGGCTGAAACGTCAATGACCGTGCCGCCTTTGAGCAGGCCCAGCTTGAAGTCGTCAAAAAAAAGTATTTTCACTTAGCTCTCCCTGATAAATCGGTAATGCGTAATGGGCAATGGGCTACCCCCCCCCCGGCATTTTCAATTCGCTGTTCACTCATCACCCATCACTCATCACCCATCACCGTTTTATATCGGCGTGAATCCCGGCGGCAGCGTGCCCGTGAACGACGGACGCGCGGCGATGCCGCTGAACCACTGCTTCAAGCGCGGATACTGGCTGCGCCAGTCGTGCGGATACCTGAGATCCATGTATTGGCAGGCCACGCCTACCGAAAGGTCCGCGAGCGTGAATTGTCCGCCGGCCAGAAACGTGCCGCCCGCGAATTCATGGTCAGCGGCGGCGAAAGCGCGCGCGATGCGGGCTTCTTCGCGCTGCATTTTCTCGGGCATCTGCTTGTCGGCGGGACGGCGCGTCTCGAGCACGCGCGTTACCACTGCGTCGATCATGCCGTTGCCGAGCGCCTGCCACCATTGCGACTGCCAGTAACCGGCCGGATCCTTCGGCTGCAATGGTTTACCGTCGAGGTTGTCGAGATAGTGCGCGACCGTGACCGACTCGAACAGGAATTTTTCCGGCCCGATTTGCAGCACCGGCACTTTGCCGAGCGGGTTCAGCGAGGGAATTCTGCTTTCCGGCGGCCACGGGTCTTCGAGCTGGAATTCGCAGAGGATGTTCTTTTCCCTGAGCAGCACGCGGATCTTGCGCACATAGGGTGAAAACGCCGAACCGTACAATTTCATGCTCCCGCCTCCTTGACGCCATTAATCGGAAATTCGCGATTCGAATTCTACTCCGGCCGGCGTTTCGGCAATCGCGCTGCCGCGCTGGCAATGTCCGCGCAAGTGTAGAACAATGACGCGCAAGGAGCGCCCCA
>CAZEAX010000092.1:0-13125 GCA_964510405.1 uncultured Streptomyces sp.
CGATATCCGCTCGCGCCAATACATCGAGCCGCCGGTCGTGCGCTTGCCGGCAGTGTCGATCAGATCTTTGAGCGCGATCGGAATGCCGTGCAGGGGGCCGCGCGCTTTGCCCGCTTTGAATGCGCGGTCCGCCGCTGCGGCCGCCGTGCGCGCTTCGTCGGCATACACTTCAACGAACGCGTGATATTTTTCGTCGCGTCGCGCGATGCGTTGCAGGTAACAGTCGACGAGCGCGCTCGCCGTCAATTCGCCGCTGCGCAACCGCGCGGCGAGCGAGTGGATGGGCGCATAGGCAAGATCGTTGTTTGCATCAACGGCTGAACCGGATTTGGCGATTTCGTTCATAGTTACTTTGATAGGATATGCTAAAAGACATTATGCCTAAACAATTTCTGAATCCGCCGGCGCTGGGCGCATTGGACGGTCCTTACAGCCAGGGCGTGCGGTCGGGCAATACGATCTGGGTGTCGGCGCAGGCCGGCCACGATGCGCGCGGCAGGATCGTCGGCGCGGACGATCCGGAGGCGCAGTGCCGCGCGATCTTCGCGCGCATCGGCGCCGTGCTCGCAGCCGGCGGCGCGCGCCCGGCCGACGTCGTGATGGTGCGCGGTTTTCTCAAGCGGCGCGATTGCCTGCAGGCAACGTGGAACGTGCGCCAAGAATTTTTCGGTGATCATAAGCCGGCGAGCACGACGTTCATGGTGAGCGACGTCGAACCGGAAGGGGCGCTCATGAGTTTCGAAGTGATGGCAATGCTCGATTGAGAATTGTCATGACGAAGCAGTTTTACGATCCGCCCGACGTTTACGCACCGGTCAATATTTACAGTCACGGCGTGCGTTCGGGCAATATGCTGACGCTCGCCGGCCAGGCCCCGCTCGCGGCGGACGGCAGCGTCGTCGGGCGGGGTGATGCCGAAATGCAATGCCGCCGGGTTTTTTCCGAATTGAAAAAGACGCTCGATCTCGCCTGTGCGACGTTCGCCGATGTCGTGTACGTGCGCGCGTACGTGACCGACAAACGCGTGCTGCCGGTCTTGCGTGAAATCAGCGCGGAAATTTTCGGCGCAAACCGGCCCGCGTTCACGCCGGTCATCGTGCCGAGCGTGCGCGCAGAAGGCGCATTGGTCGAGGTCGAATTGACGGTCGTGTTCGATTAAGCACGCCGGCTTAAGGCGCGTAAATCCACGGATCTACCATCACGCTGCACGCGGGAACCGGCAGTGTCGCCGTCACACCGATCGCCGTGAACGGTACCGGTGCGCCGCCGAGCGCCTCCTGCCACGGCCGATGCATGACCGGAAATTCCCTGAGATCGGTATGAAACTCGTGGATGCGCACGACGTTTTCAATCTGCGTGCCGCCGGCGGTGCAGATTTTCCTGACCGCGTTGACGATGGTTTCCATCTGCGCGCGTGCGGCGATGCCGAAGTTGGGCAGCGCTTTATCCGCTTCGATCCCGGCGATCGGTCCTTTCGCGTCGACGGCAAGCAGGCCGGAGCAGAAGAGCAGATCGCCCGCGCGCACGGCGGCCGCGCCGTAAGTCATTTCCGCGGGAATGCAGCCGTCGACGATCTGCTTCTTTGTTTTGCCGCCTTCGGTCACTGCGACGAGATTGATTTCGATGATGCCGGGCACGAGGCCGAAATCTTTCGTCGGCACGATCGTCAGCGCGCACTGGCGTTTGCCGAAATGACTTTCCCACACATCTAGAAAGTGCGCGGTGTCGTCGATGTCGCGCAAGTACACCTGCGCTTTGACGGCATTGGCGAGCGAGGAACCCGCGGCGGCAAGCGCGGGTATGAATTTTTCGCGGATCAGGTATTCGGTCTGGCGCCGGATCTCATAACCGCCCCAGCGGCTGTGCGGCGGCACGTGCGCGCGCGGATCGGTGTTGCCGTCGGCGCCGCGCGCCATCTGGCCGGCGATGAAAATGAAATCGCCCGAAGTCACCGCGGGAACGAAGCCCGACCACGCGGGCGCGGTGACCTGCGGCGCGACGACGCGCTTGGGTTCGCGTCCGCCGCCGGGCAGGACCGCGAGCAGCGATGCCGAAATGTCCGCCTGCGCGGTCATCAGCTTGTCCATGATCACCGACGTGCTCGGCGGAATGTAATCGCCGAACGCGGCGCGCCGCGCAAGATGATAGGGATCGACTGCTTTCCACGTCGGATAGTATTGATCGAGCCGGACGGTGTTCGCGAAGTTCGTGCCGCAATCGGCGAGCAGTTGTTTGAAGCGCGCGCAGATCAAGTCGCCTTCGCGGCGATGACGCGGCAGTCCATGATGAGGCAATCCGGGCGTACCCGCGACGGCCGGATGCAGGCCCGTTTCATAATCGACGGCTTCGATGCCGGTCAGAAAAATCCAGTTGCCCGCTTTCATGCACGGCGCGTAATGAATGTCGGTATGCGGAATCTTGAGCGCGCCGAGCGGTGTGACTTTCCCTGCCATGTGATCTCCTAGCGTTCGAGTTTGACGTTCGCTTCGCGCGCGACCGGCGCCCAACGGGCGATTTCATCTTCGAGAAACTGCCTGAATTCCGCCGGCGTGCTCCAGCGCGGCTCGCCGCCGAGGTTCTGGATGCGCTCCTGCACGTCGTGCATCTTGAGCGCCTTCACCGTTTCCGCGTTGATCTTGTTGATGATCGCCGGCGGCACTTTCGCCTGGGTGACTGCGCCCGCATAACCGACCGACTGGAATCCCGGCAGGCCCGCTTCGGCAATCGTCGGCAGATCGGGCAACAGTGTGCTGCGCTGAGGCGAGGCGATGCCGATGGGACGCACGCGGTTGCCGCGGATGAACTGCATCGCGGTCGGCATGTTGACGAACATGAAATCGATGCGGCCCCCGGACACGTCGGTGAGCGCGACGGGGCTCGAATTGTACGGCACGTGCGCGCCGTTGAATCCCGCCTGCTTGCGGAACAGTTCGGTCGCGAGGTACGGCGAACTGCCGGCGCCGACGGTCGCCCACGTCGGGCCGCCCGCCTTGCTCTTCGAATAGGCGATGAGTTCGGGAACGGTCTTGGCGGGAAAGTTCACGCCCGCGACCAGGATGTTGGGATACATCGCGATCAGCGAGATCGGCGCGAAATCGCGGCGCGTGTCGTACGGCAGCTTGTCGTAGACGCTGATGTTGATCGAGAACGGCGTCGATACAAACACGAGCGTATAGCCGTCGGGCGCCGCTTTCGAGCCGATGTCGTTGGCGATCGTGCCGTTCACGCCGGGTCGCGCCTCGTTGATGACCGGCTGACCCCACGCGTCGGTGAGCTTCTGGCCGACGATGCGCGCGAGGGTGTCCGAGAGACCGCCCGCGCCGAAATCGATGATCCAGCGGACCGGCTTGTTCGGATAATCCTTGGCCTGATCGGCTTTCTGCTGCGCGTGTGCGTTGAACGCCGACAGCGCTGACACCAGAGCGAGGCAGCCGATTGCGCGCGCGATCCTGTTCATGACGGTTCTCCTGTCGGGGCGTTCATTGATGAATGTCATTCCCACACCGCAGTCGCTTCGATTTCGATCAGCATGTCCGGATGCATGAGCGAGGCGACGCCGATCGACGTGATGCACGGCAGTTCGCCGTCGGGTGAATGCTTTGCGAAGAATTCGACGCGCGCGGGAATCGCTTCACGGTGCCACTTGCCGCGGTCGGTGAAATAAAACGTCATGTGCACGATGTCGCTCCACTGCGCACCGCCCGCTTCGACCGTGCGCTTCACGTATTCGAGCGCCTGCAGGGTTTGCACGCGCATGTCGCCCTTGCCGATGATGCCGGCGGGGCCGATCGCCGGATAACCCGACATGCGCAATGTGTTGCCGCCGCTGGTGACGATCGCGTGCGCAATCCGGATCGGCATGTATTCGGGGATGTCCTGGTGCAGCGTGCCGCGATAGAACGCTTCGATGTCGGGCAACACGATGCGGCGTTTTTTCATGCGCGAGTCTCCTTCTTCAGCCGTTGCCCGCGTGCGCGGTGACTTCGATTTCGAGCAGCGTGCCCGCAAACGGCGAGGCGCCGCGGATCGGCACGAGCGTCGTGGGCGGCAGGCGCACGCCGAAATGAAGTGTCGCGATGCGCTCGAGCGCGGGGAAATGTGCGGGCTCGACGAGGTAAACCGTTTGATGCAGCACGTCGTGCATACTGCAGCCGTATCGCTGAAGCGCGTCGGCGATCAGCCGGTAAACGCAGTGCGCCTGCGCCATCAATGGATATTCGGCGTGCACGCGGCCGAGATTCAGGTGTTTGAGGTTGTCGTTCAGCGCGGCCGCGTCCGCGACGAGCACCGGCGCGTCGCCGGGCTGAGCGGCGACCGGCACTTCGCCGGCGGCAAATACGCAGGGTCCTGCTTTGACCGCGCCGACGTAGTACGGGCCGACGCCGTGGCTCGCGAGCCGGATTTCCTTGCGTACGCCCGTGGCGTTGTGTCCTGCGGCAATGCCGGTCACCGAGCATTCGAATGCCGCGCCCGGTATGCGCAGCGCCGTGATCGGCAAACTTGTCGCGGCCGTGCGCGCGTCGCCGCGGCCGAACAGGCGCGAGCGCACGCGCGTGACGGGCACGTAGTGCTGCATCGAAACGGTAAGCCAGTTGTTCTGATGCAGAATGTTCTCGAACGGTACTTTGGTTGCGGCGAGAATGCGGCGGATGTTGCGCCACATGAGTACGTGCTCGACGGCGAGCGCTTCTTCGCGCGGATTGAAATAGTCGGCGTCGAGCAGCGCAAGTTCTTCCGCAGTCAAGGCGTCGCGTCCCGCTGTGCTGATGCGGCCCGTCTGCGGATCGGCGCCGGAAACCGGCGTCGTAAAAACGTAGGGCCCGTAAACCGTCGCCGCCGGCAAGCCGCCGGTCAGTTTGTCGAAGTCGGGCATCCGCATGTGCTGCGGCATGAAGCGCGCATGATCCGGCGCGGCGACGGCATCGAGCACGACGTCGATTGCGGAATCGACGCCGGGGCCGGTTGCAACGACGATAGTCGTCGCCGGCGTGCCGGCGCCGAGCACCGCTTTGATCGCATGCGCCGCGGCGGACGCATCGCGCAGGTCGCGCAGAAACAGCCGCAGCGTAACGAGCCTGGGTAATGATGATCCCGCCGCTTCGAGCGCATGTTGAACGTGACCGAGCGCGACAAGCGTTTGTGCGCGAATGCGCGCATCGGGCACGTCGGCGATCACCATGTCGCTGGCGACGCGGTCGCGCAGCGAAGCGGGCACGTCGTTCATGCTGCGCGCGAGACGGCCCGTCTGCGCATCGTGACCGGTCATGCCCTGCGTGAATACGAAATCGGCGCCCGCGGACGCCCGGGCCTGCAATTCGCCGAGCGGGCCCGGAAAAAAGCGCGCGCCGGTCGCTCCGCTGTTCATACGGCGACCGCTTCGATTTGCAGCCGCGCGCCCTTCAGCGGCAGATCATGCACGGTGGTCACCGTGATTGCCGGCGGATCGTCGCCAAGCTCCGCGAGCAGAACCGCGCGCACGAACGGGAAGTCGGCGATATCGCGGAGGTACACGGTGATTTTCAGCAGTGAGCGAAGGTCGGAGTCGAGCGATTTCAGGACGATTTCCAGCTGCTCGACGATGCTTCGCGTCTGTGCCGCCGCCGCGAGCTGCTCGCGTGTACGCACTTCGAGTCCGGCGATCGCCCCGGTTACGCGCTGTGCTGCTTTCGAATCCAGATCCGATGCGGCTGAAATCATGCGGTGGGCTGATGCTGCGTAACCCATGAGGCCCGATACATACACGAGACCGCCGCCGCGTGCAGCGTTCACATGGCGTCCCCACGACGCGACTCGCGCGTCCGGCGGTGCGGTGCGCACTTCGCCGCGTTCGCACGTGATGCCTTCGATCTCGATGTAGAAATCGCGCCGGGCGAGGCTTTCGACCCCGATTACCGTGCCCGCGGGTGTGTGCTCGCCGAAAAACTGCGCGCCTATGCGTTCGACTTCGGCAAGCTCGGTCATGTTGCGCAGGTAAATATTGACGCGCATCAGATTGGCGAGCGAGGTGCCGTGCTCTTCGAGCATGTCGCGCAGCAGCTTGTAAATCGTGTACGTCTGCGCCGAAATCGGCTCCAACTGCAGACGCGCGGCGAGCGCGCCAGCGGGCCGCGGCCACGCCGGATCTTTCAATTCGCCGCCGCCGTAAATGATGAGGCCGTTCTCGGGATGGGCGCCGACGACACCCGCATAAAACGTGTAATCGCCCGCGCGCGTCGCAAGCTCGTAATTCGACAGCGGGCCCTGCACGACGTGTCTCGACGTCAGTACTTTTTTCGCAATTCCGCGCGCGGGGTCGGGCACGACCGCGACGGGGTCGAAGTACACGACCGAACCCGCGTGCAGCAGCGCCGGAACCTGGGATGCGGTGCTCGGCGGCGCGACGCCGCCGTCGAACAATGCGGCACGGGTGCGCGCGAGCACCGGAAAGTTGCGCATTTCGCGCTTGTAGATGCTGTAGAAAAGCAGATCGGTTTTTTTCGCGCCCTGTTCGACGAGCAGCGTTTCAAGATCTTCGTAAATGCGCGCCGCCTGCGCGACGAACGCTTCTTCCCAGCTGTCGGGCGCGAGCAGTCCCAGCGCCGGCACCGGCTTGCGGCCGAGTTCGCGGTAACCGGCGAGCGCAAAGCCGGCGTCATGCGCGAGACCCGCGCGGCCCGAAATGAACAGAAGGTGTCCGGCGCGCGCGGCCACCGGAAAGCCCGCAACCGGAGCGGCGACCGCGCTGCGAGCAACAATCGATTTTTTCATCGCTGCTTACCTTGCGGCCGCCGGCGCGGGTTTGCGCGCGGCGGCGAGCACCGCAACCGCGTTTTCGCGATAGATTTTCTTGCGCGGCTCGTCCGGCAGGCGCTCGAGCGCTGGCAGCGCGCGCTTCGCTTCGGGGTCGCCGATGTCGAACGGGTAGTCGGTGCCGAACATGACGCGGTCCGCGCCTGCGATTTTGATCGTGAACTCGACCGACTCGGGCGAGAGCGAGCACGTATCGAAGAAAATCTGTTGGTAGTATTCGCCCGGCGCTTTCGAGACGTTCTTGCGATAGTAAGGGTCGGCTTCCCAGCCGGTCGCGTCGTAGGCGGAATTGAGCCGGCCTTTGAGGAAAATGAGATTGCCGCCGCCGTGCGCGAGCAGCAGCTGCAAACCCGGATGGCGGTCGAACACGCCTTCGAAAATCATGCGCGTGACCGCGAGCGTCGTTTCGAACGGCCATTGCACGAGCACCTGGACGCCGTACAGCGGAAAGCGTGTCGGCGGCTCCGCGGAAACCGGATGCATGAAGAGCAGCAGGCCCAACTTTTCCGCGACCGTGAACAGCGGATCGAATTCGGGACCATCGAGCGGGCGCCCGCCGGCCGTCGCCGGCAACAATGCCGAGCGCGCGCCATAGAGATCGACCGCGCGCTCCAGTTCGTACGCGCAGCGCGCGGGCTCGGCGAGCGCCAGCGCCGCCATCAACTCGATGCGGCCCTGGCCTTCCGACGCGATGCGTGCGCCGTGCTCGTTCAATGCCCGCGCAAAGTCCACGCCTGCGGCGCCGCCGGGCCATGCGACGTAACCGGGCGGCGGCCCGATCAATTGCAGTTCGACGTTGCGCCGCTTGAGACTCTCGATGCGCTTCGGAACGTCGGACAGATTTTCATCGAGCGAATGCGGTTGATTGTCACCGCGTTTGACCCAGAACCTGCCGTCGGCGCGGCGTTCGGCGGAAAGACCAAATGCCGGTTTGCGGCACAGGCCCTCGAGAAACTCAACGTCGAGCGCGTGCGCGTGGGTGTCGATGATCAAGGGAGGAACTCCGGAAGGTGGCGGAAGCTGGCCGTAAAAGTTTAACCCAGCTTCGCACGTTTGTGGCCCGCGCGGCTGCAGCGCATTCGCGAGCGACGCAAAGAATCGGGTGCGCTATGATGGCGCGGTGCCTACGAAAAGGACGAGCCGATGAACTTGCAACGTATGCTTGCGGCGTGCGCCGCGCTCGCGGGGTGCGCTTCGATTGTGACTGCGGTTTGCGCGCAGGATTACCCCACCAAGCCGATACGCCTGATCGTGCCGTTCTCGACCGGCGGCGGGAACGACACGCTGGGTCGCGTGTTCGGCCAGAAATTCAATGATGCCTGGGGACAGTCGGTGGTCGTCGAGAACCGCCCGGGCGGCGGCGGCACGCTCGCGACCGCGCTGGTGGCGCGCGCGCCGGCCGACGGTTACACGCTGCTCCTGTCGTCGATTGCGACCCACGCGGTGAGCCCGCACCTCTACCGCGACCCCGGCTACGACCCGTTGAAAGATTTCGCGCCGATTGCGCTGCTCGGCGTCGCGCCCGTCGTGATGGGCATCAATCTTTCCATTTCTGCGAAGTCGGTGCAGGAATTCATCGCGCTCGCGAAAGCGAAACCCGGCGCGTTCAAATACGGCTCCGGCGGCAACGGCTCGGTGATGCACACGGCCGCGATGGTGTTCAGCCAGGCGGCGGGCGTGGAAATGCTGCACGTTCCCTACAAGGGCGCGGGGCCCGCATACATCGCTTTGGTAGGCAACGAAGTCGATCTCGCGATCGACACGACGGCGGCGCTGCTGCCGCTGGTGCGTTCGGGGCGCGTGCGGGCGCTCGCGGTCGCGCGCAAGACGCGCATGCCGGAGGCGCCCGAGATCCCGACTTTCATCGAAGCGGGATTGCCCGGTTATGAAGCAAACGGCTGGTATTCGATGCACGCGCCGGCGGGGACGCCTGCCGTGATCATCGCCAAACTCAACGCGGAAATCGCGCGCGCGATCAAGCAGCCCGATATGCAGGAGCGGTTCAAGCAACTAGGACTCGACGGCGGTGGCGGCACGCCCGAACAACTCACGGCATTCGTGCGCAGCGAGTACGCCAAATACGCGAAAGTCATCAAGGATGCCGGTATCAAGGCGGAGTAGTTCCGCACGCGCCAACCGCGGAGACTGTCATGCTTCACGTATCAAATCGCAGTTGCACCGGGTTGCTGCTCGCCGGCCTTGTCATGGTTGCAGTCCCGGTCGCGGCGCAGAATTTTCCCGCCAGGCCGGTGCGCATCATCGTGCCGTTCGGCGCCGGCGGTTCCACCGACGTGGTGTTCCGCATAATCGCGCCGCGGTTGTCGGACAGCCTCGGCCAGCAGGTGGTGGTCGACAACCGTCCCGGCGGCGGCGCGACCATCGGCATGGGCCTGGTGGCAAAATCGCCCGCCGACGGCTACACGCTGGGTGTTGCCACGCTGGCGTTCGTCGCGAATCCGTTCATTATCGGCAAGCTGCCGTACAACAGCGAGACGGATCTGGCGCCGGTCAGCCTCGTCACGCGCGTGCCGCTGGTGCTGACGGTGCATCCGTCGGTGCCGGCACGGAGTGTGAAAGAATTTATCGCGCTCGCCAAAGCCAAACCGGGCAGCCTGAACTACGGCTCCGCCGGCAACGCGAGCGCCAATCAGCTCGCCACGGAGCAATTCAAATACCTGGCCGGCGTGAGCATTACGCACGTGCCCTACAAATCGGCGGGCGCCGCGGTGATGGCCATCGTCGGCGGTGAAATTGCGGTGATGGTCGCGACGATTCCGTCGGCCATCGAACATTTCAAATCGGGGCGGCTGATCGCGCTGGGCGTCAGTACTTTGAAACGCGACCCGACGCTGCCCGAAGTGCCGACCATCGCCGAGGCGGGCGTGCCCGGTTACGAAGTATATGAATGGCAGGGCGTCGTCGTGCCCACGGGAACGCCGGCCGCGATCATCGGCCGGCTGCAGCAGGAAATTGTCAAGAGCCTGGCGTCGCCGGAAGTGAAAGAGCGCATTGCGAGTGTGGGCGCGCGCGACGTCGGCAGCACGCCGGAAGAACTCGCCGCGCATATCAAAAAAGAATTCGCGGTGTGGGCGAAGGTGGTCAAAGCCGCCGGCATCCGCGTCGACTGAACGGGGGCCGTCGATTGCGCAAATCGCCGCCGGCATATAGATTCGGCCACGCCGCATGAAAACGCACACTTCAGTGCGGGACATCGAATCGCCGTACGCATGGGCCCGTTTGTTCGTCTCCCTGATTTTGATGACGATCGGCGGCTCCGGCATGTACACGGTGGCCGTAGTCCTGCCGCGCATCCAGGCCGAATTCGCGGTCGCGCGCGGCGACGCGTCGCTGCCGTACACGCTCGCGATGATCGGGTTTGGTCTCGGCGGCGTGATGATGGGCAGACTCGCCGACCGGTTTGGCGTCATCGTGCCGGTCATCATCGGTGCGATATTTCTCGGCGCCGGATTCATCGTCGCCGGCGCGTCGGGCAGTCTGTGGCAGTTCAGCCTCGCGCAGGGCGTGCTGATGGGATTTCTCGGTTGCTCGGCAACATTCGCGCCGCTGGTGGCCGACACGTCCCAATGGTTCTCGCGCCGGCGCGGCATCGCGATCGCGATCTGCATGAGCGGCAACTACCTGGCGGGCGCGGTGTGGTCGCCCATCGTCCAGCATTTCGTCGACAGCGCGGGCTGGCGCCAGACTTATACGGGCATGGGCGTGTTTTGCCTGGTCACGATGTTGCCGCTCGCCTGGCTCGTATTACGCCGGCGTCCGCCGCTGCATGTGCCGCACGCCGCCGCGCCCGAAGCATTGTCCGCGCAGACGATAGAGCACGCGGTGCATGCCGAGTCGGCGCGGCCGCTGGGATTCTCACCGGCCGCGTTGCAAATATTGCTGTGCGTCGCGGGTGTTGCGTGCTGTGTGGCGATGTCGATGCCGCAGGTGCATATCGTCGCGTACTGCGGCGATCTCGGCTTCGGCGCGGCGCGCGGCGCGCAGATGCTGTCGCTGATGTTGATGGCGGGGATCGTCAGCCGGCTGATCTCGGGCTGGATTTCCGATCACATCGGCGGACTGCGTACGCTGCTGCTGGGTTCGGTGCTGCAGGGCGTTGCGCTGCTCGCTTTCCTCTTCACCAACGGCGTCACGTCGCTGTACCTCGTGTCCGCGATGTTCGGTTTGTTTCAGGGCGGCATCGTGCCGAGCTATGCGTTGATCGTGCGCGAATATTTCACGCCGAAAGAAGCCGGCGCGCGCGTCGGCACAATACTCATGGCAACGCTCTTCGGCATGGCGCTCGGCGGCTGGTTGTCGGGCGCGATTTTCGATTTGACCGGCTCCTATCGCGCCGCGTTTCTCAACGGCACCGCGTGGAACCTGCTCAACGTCAGCATCGTCTTGATGTTGCTATACCGCGCGCGACGCGGGCGCAGGCTCGGCGGGGCCGTACCCGCTTAGTACGCGATCGCGTAGCAGTCGCGCCGCCGCTCCGCGCCGGCGATGCGGCTGCCGGTGGCGGGGTCGATCATCACCGCGGTCGCGCAGCCGTTCATGCTGTAAGGGCGGATTTTCTGCGCGTTGTGGCCGCGCGCTTTCAGCTCGTCGATGACCGCATCGGGAATCGCCGACTCGACATTCAACACATTCAATCCGGCGTTGTGCGGCCAGAACGACCCGTGAAAATGCAGCGTCTGCACGCGCGGCCATTCGAACGCCGTGTGCAGGTTCGGATACCAGTCGGGCCAGAATTCGACGATGTCGAGAAATGCCTGCAGCACGGTCTGTTCCTGGTTGTCGCCGCCCGGACTGCCTAACGCCATGAACGGCTCGCCGTTGTGCAGCACCAGGCCAGGCGTCAGCGTGTAGCGCGGGCGCGAGCGCGGGCGCAATTGGGCCGCGCGCGTTTTGTCGAGCCAGAACTGCTCGCCGCGTATGCTCATGCCGATGCCGGTCTTGCCGAGGATCACCGCGCCCGGTATCCAGCCGCCGCTCGGCGTGCTGTCGAATATGTTGCCGGCTTTGTCGATGATCGCGATGTGCGTCGTGTCCTTGATCGCGTTGGCGACCGGTTCCGCATCGGGCAGCGGTGCGTCGGGCTTGCGCTCTTCGCGAATATTCGCGACCCAGTACTTCCACTCCTTCACGCTGGAATCGAACGGCAGCGGATCGCCCGCGACGAACGTGCGATTCGCGCGCTTCGGATCGATGAGCTTCGCGCGCTCTCTGGCGTAGGCTTTCGACAGCAAGCCTTCCCCCGGCACTTTGACGAAATCGGGATCGGCGTAGTAAGTGTCGCGATCGGCGTAAGCGAGCTTCAGCGCTTCGACCACCGTGTGCAGGTAATCGGCACTGTTCAGCTTCATCGACTTCAAGTCGAAATTTTCGAGGATGTTGAGCGTCTGCAGCAGCGCCGGTCCCTGGCTGCCGAACGCGTGCTTGTAAACCTCGAAGCCGCGGTAGGTCGTCATGGCCGGCGCTTCGACCCTGGCGTAGAAATCGGCGAAGTCGGCGAGCTCGAACGGCGCGTCATGCTGCTTGAGAAACGCGACCATCTCGCGCGCGATGTCGCCTTTGTAAAACCGGTCGCGCGCGGCAACGATGCCGGCATTGCGGCCCTGGCCCTTGTTCGCGCGCTCGGCTTCGACCATGCGCTTCAACGTGTTCGCGAGCGTCGGAAATTTGAGCGTGTCGCCGGGCGCGTACAGCGAGCCGTCGGCCTTCAGCCAGTAGGCGCGATTGTCCGGCCATTGCTCGATGAAACTCAGTTGATCCTTGATGCGCAGCGCCGTGCGCGGTCGCAGCGGGAAGCCGCGCTCGGCGTATTCGATCGCGCGCGCCGACACCTCTTCGAAGCTCATGGTGCCCCAGCGCTCGAGCACGGTGAGCGCCGCATGCAGCGCGCCCGGAATCACCGCCGGATCGAGTCCTTTGCCGTTGAGATTCTTGTTGCGCGCCGTATACCAGTCGATCGTCGCGCCGGCGGGCGCCCAGCCCTGGCCGACGACGGAGACGACTTTGCCGCTCGCCCGCGGATACACGAGCACCAGCGCTTCGCCGCCCAGGCTGAACAGATCCTGTTCGACCACGCCGCCGACGAGCAGCGCTGCGACGCCGGCATCGAATGCGTTGCCGCCGCGCACGAGTATCTCGAACGCCGCCGCAGTCGTCAGCGGATGGCCTGCGGATACCCCGGCGTTGGGACCCATCACGAGCGGGCGCTCGGCGGCCGTCGCGGACGTCCCGCACATTCCCGCGCCAGTCAGGACGAGCAGCGCGAGTGCGCGCATCACGGAACATTTCCAGTTGTGCATGGCGTGGGCCCCCTTTTGTTTG
>CAZEAX010000093.1:0-13085 GCA_964510405.1 uncultured Streptomyces sp.
CCGACATGGTCATCACGCTGCCGCACGTCAAATCCGGCCGGCTGCGCACGCTCGCGGTGACGGGCTCGCAACGCTCGAGCCTGATGCCGGACTTGCCGACGATCGCCGAGTCGGGCCTGCCCGGCTACTCGGTTACCGCATGGTTCGGCCTGCTGGCACCCGCGGCAACGCCCGCCGACATCGTGACGCGCATCAGCGCGGAAATTCAGAAAGGCTTCAAGACCGCGCAAATGCGCGAGCGGTTCTCGGCAATGGGCGCCGATCCGGTCGGCAATTCACCCGGGCAATTCGCCGCGTTCTTGAAAACCGAAATGGCGAAGTGGGCAAAGCTCGTCAAGGCCGCCGGAATTCACGCCGAATAAGCTTATAACGACGACGTGAAGCGTTAAGCGAGCGATGCTTTAAGCTTCGCAACCGCGCTGTCGGGTGTCGTCAGGATGGGTGTTGCGGTGCGGGCCGCCGCGAGCGTCTTCGCCGGCGCCATCGAAAACTGCGCCAGCGCAATCGTGTCGCAACCCTGCACACTTGCCGCCGCCTCCGCGATCAAGCGATTGTGGTCGTCCGGACGGTTGTCCTGCAGCGCGGCGAGCGCGCCCTCCACGAGCTGCGGTTTGACCGTGACGTCGGTGCCCTGCTTCTGCGCATACGCCGCAATCTCCGCGAGCATCGACGGCAGCGACGGCTGAAACGTTGCGAGCAGGCTCACCGTGCCGCTGGTGGCGACGAGTTGCTCGTACATGGCTTCATTCGGTTTCAGCACCGGTATCGCGACCTGCCGCCGGCATTCCTCGATTGCGGGCCCGAACGCGGAGCACGTAAAGAGTATCGCGTCGGCCGCCGCCTTCACGCAGTAATGCCCGATATGGACGAAGCGCGCGATCATCTCATCCGTGAGCCGGCCGTCCTGCGCGAGATCGTTCATCAGCCCGTCTTCGAGCAGATTGACGATGCACGCTTGCGGCCAGTTGGCCCGAAAGCTGGCGACGATAGGCGGTATCGCCACATCCGCGGCGTGTATCAGATAAATTTTCGGGGGCTTTTTCATTGTACGTAGGGAAAAATCGTCGGGTGTGCCGACCGGCGCCGAAGATACTATAGAGCACAGGCGAAGGGAAGCGCGCGGACGATGCCGGCTCAAGTCGGCCTGACATATGCGCGCCGTGCTTGGAGACTGCGGCAAACCGAGCGAAAATACGCGCTCGACAATTTCGCGCCGCCCTTTGCCCGCCACATTCGGTCCGGCGAATCATCGACGCGATCAACGCACTACCCTACAGCGAAAGGTATCGACGTGAGCGCATATCCGAATCACACCAAACAGCAATTGGCCGCGGGAAAAATCGCGATCGGCATGGGGCTGCGTCTCGCCCGCACCGTCGACATCGCGACCATCGGAAAAACGTGCGGCTACGACTGGCTGTTCATCGACATGGAACACAACTCGATGGACGTCGACACCGCGGCCCAGATCGCAATGGCCGCGCTGCCGGTCGGCATCACGCCCATCGTGCGCGTGCCCGGCAAGGAGCATCACCACGCGTCGCGCCTGCTCGACGCGGGCGCCCAGGGCATCGTGGTGCCGCACGTCGACACGGTCGAAGAAACGCAACGCGCGGTCGCTTATTGCAAATATCCGCCTGTCGGGCATCGTTCGGTCATGGGCATATTGCCGCAATTTGCGTACAAGAGTCTGCCGGTAGCGGAATCCACAGCGATCGCAAACCGCGAAACTTTTGTGTGCGTGATGCTTGAAACACCCGACGCGATCGCAAAAGTCGACGCAATTGCGGCGGTGCCCGGTCTCGACGCCATTCTGATCGGCACCAACGATCTGTGCGCCGAAATGGGCATCCCGGGCCAATTCGCCGATCCGCGCATCGAGGACGCGTACCGCAAAGTCATCGCCGCGTGCCGCAAGCACAACGTATATCCCGGCATGGGCGGCGTCTACGACCAGAAGCTGATGGAAAAATACATCGGTTTCGGCATGCGCTTCATCTTGAGCGGCGGCGACATGAGTTTCCTGATGGCCGGTGCGCGCGATCGCGCGAACTTCCTGCACGGCCTGAAGCTCTAATCCGTCAGTGTCAAAAGAAACCTGCATCCCGGGCAAGGACGCATCGCTCGAATCGACCATCGCCACGATGCAGCAAAAGCTTGCGGTGCGCGGCTTTCACCTCGACGAATCGTCCTGGCTGAACCCGGTGGAGTCGATCTGGTCCGTGCATGTGCGCGACCGCGAATGCCCGATGCTGTTTGCCAACGGCAAGGGCGCGACGCGCGCGAACCGGCCCTTCGTCCACTATCCGCAGGAGCGCTGGTTTGCGCCGACGGACGATGGCAGCTGGCCCGCCGGATTGCTGAACCCCGAACTGCACGCTTTCCACAATCCGGAAGGCGGCATCGACGGTGAAGTATTGGTCGATCTGAATTCCGGCAATGTCGAACGCGGCATCTGCGCCCTGCCCTATACGCGCCTCAGCGACGGCACGCAGACGTGGATCCCGGTCAACATCATCGGCAACCTGTACGTGAGCAACGGCATGGCGGCGGGCAACACGATGATGGAGGCGCGCAGCCAGGCCTTGTCGGAAATTTTCGAGCGCCACATCAAGAACCGCATCATCAGCGAGGGCTTGTGCCTGCCCGAGGTGCCCGATCATGTGATAGCGCGGTATCCCGGCATCGCCGCCGGCATCAAGGGGCTGCGCGAGGCGGGGTTCGGCATCCTGGTGCGCGATGCGTCGCTGGGCGGGCGCTACCCGGTGATGAACGTGACGCTGCTGCATCCGAAAGACCAGGGCTGCTTCGCGAGTTTCGGCGCGCACCCGCGTTTCGAAGTTGCGCTCGAACGCGCGTTGACCGAGCTCCTGCAGGGCCGCGCGCTGGAATCGCTGGAAAATTTTCCCGAGCCCGGGTTCGACATGGAAGAGATCACCCTTCCGTCCAACCTTGAAATTCACTTTGTGGATTCGAGCGGCGTCATCAGCTGGAACTTCCTCGGTGATATGCCCGACTATCCTTTCTCGGACTGGAACTTCAGCGCGACCACCGCGGAGGACTACGCATGGTTATGCGAATGCGTGAAGAAAGAGGGCAAGGACATTTACGTGGCCGACTTCACCGAACAGGGCGCTTACAGTTGCCGCATACTGGTGCCGGGCATGTCCGAGATCTATCCGGTCGAAGACCTCGAATGGGAAAACAACAGCGTCGGCAACCGGATCCGGCCGGAGCTGCTCAGGCTGCCCGAGCTGACCGACGCAGAATCGGCGCAATTGCTGGCAGACTTGCAGACTTTGAACCCCAACGATGAAAGACCGCTGTGGGAAATCCTGGGGCTCGCGATTCCGGTCGACACGGTATGGAAGGAATTGCGGATCGGCGAGTTGAAGACCCTGCTGGCGCTCGCCGTCGGCGATAAAGAAGCCACCCGCGAAGGCTGCGACTGGATCCATCAATACCGGCAAATGGATCCGGTGCGCCGGCTGGTGTACCGCTGCATCGAAAGCCTGATGAATCTCGAGGATGTCGGCAATTACGACCGTTCGCTGACGCTGCTCTACGGCGCGGAAACCGTGCGCCAGGCCACGGCCCTGCTCGATCGCAGCGAACGGTTTTTCGGCCTGCATACGCTGGGCGCGGACATGGAAGGCAGCGCCATGCACCGGACGCTGCTCGCGGCGTACGACAAGCTTTTTGCGGGAGCGGTCGCCTGAATACCCGTAAACGCCGCGGTGGCCGCGGGCGGCGCCCCGCCGCACCCCGGGCAGAACCGGGGGATGCAGGAATTCTCCAATCGGAGGATAATATCAACATGAACGAAGAACAGCCTACTATGGAACAACCCGTCGAAGCTCCGTCCGTCGAAGCACAACGCAACGAACCGCATCAGCCGCCGGCGCACGATCCACGCCGCCGCCTGCGCGAACTGCTTGCCATTCCCGAGCGTGATCGCAGCGATCCGGTCTGGGATGAAATCATCAGTCTCGAAATCGAAACCGCACCCGGCAACCGCGCCGTCTCGCCCCAACAGGAAGGCGGCCGCCATCAGGAACCCGGCCGGCAGCAGCAGGGCCGGCGGCCGGAACAGCAGGCGCGGCGCCAGGATCAGGGGTCGCGGCCCAAACCCGGCCAGCGCTTCTTCAAGAAGCGCAAGCGCGGCCCCGGCGCACCTGCTTAGTACTTGGTAGTTGGCGGCGCCTGAGGCGCCGCTGTCGATTTCGGGCCACGCCCCGCGCCCCGGCGCGAAAACTACCGGCTACTGCGACGCCTGCGCCATCTGAATTACCGGCGTCGCTCCCGACTCCGACAGCAGCACGGTCATCATGTTGGTGACCAACGCGGCCCGCTGTTCCGGCGTGAGCGCCACGATTTTTCTTTCTTCAAGCTGCTTTAACGCGCCGTCGACCATCCCGACCGCACCTTCGACCAGGCGCTGACGCGCCATCACGACCGCTTCCGCCTGCTGGCGCCGCAACATGGCGCCCGCGATCTCGGGCGCGTACGCCAGATGCGCGATCTTCGCTTCTTCGATCACGATGCCGGCGACGTCGACGTGCTGCTGGATGGATTCGCGCAGCAACTCGGCGATCGCAGCCAGATCGGTGCGCAGGCTTTTGCGGTTGTCCGCGCCGCCGTCGGCGATGTCGTACGCGTGACCGCTCGCCACCTGGCGCACCGCAGACTCGCTCTGGATCTGCAGATAATTGACGCAGCTCTCGACGTCGAACACCGCCTTGGCGGTGTCCTGCACGCGCCACGCGATCACCGCCGCGATTTCGATCGGGCTCCCGCGCTCGTCGTTGACCTTGAGCACCGGCGTGTTCCAGTTGTTGATGCGCAGCGACACGCGCGTCTTTGCGTAAAACGGGTTCACCCAGAAAAACCCGCTTTCGCGCGCGGTGCCCGCGTAGCTGCCGAAGAAAATCATCACCGCAGCCTGGTTCGGCTCGAGCGTAAACAAGCCCTTGAGGCAGAAGCCGGACACCGCCAGCAGCAGCACGCCGCCGATGAATTTCACCGGCCCGCCGGGAGTGACCAGCAGAGAAAACCCGAATACGAGCGCCGCCAGCAATATGATGAGCATCACCCAGCCGTTGGCGCCGGCGATGACTGCTTCGTCCGTACTGATCGCGTTGCTTCCCCGGTCCATGATTTACTCCTCACTCCTTGACAGATTGTTCGCCGTCGCTCTTTTGCACGTCGGGATCGAGCCCCATGAAACGCAGCACCCACACCAGCGCGAATCCCGCGACGAGCGGCCACCAATGCGCAAGCACGACCGCCAGAACCGCGGATGCCGCGTAGGCGAGCCCGAGCAGGAACACGCCGCAATGACGCGTGCGCTTGTAGGTGATCATGAGCGCCGCCGCCATGAAGACGAACGACGCGGCGAAAAAGTAAATGATGATATGCATTGCGCCGGACTCCACGAATACGCGATTTTACACCGGCAGGCGCGGAGCCATCGTGCGGACTTCGCCGCCGCCTGTTATGATTCAACGACAAAAATACGGGAGCCCGAGTGTCGCGAGCTTCGCCAAAGCGCACGCTTTCCACCTGTTGCACCGCACACATCCTGCACGACGGCCTGTCCGACGTCAGCTACGTGCTGCTGCCGATACTCGCGCAGGCTTTCAATCTTTCGCTCGTGCAGGTCGGCGTGATCCGTTCGGCGTGGCGCGCGGCCACGGCGATCTTCCAGACGCCGGTCGGCATGGCCGCCGAGCGTCTCGGCGCGCGCAACCTCCTGGCCGTCGGCACCGCCGCGAGCGGGCTCGCGTTCATCGCGCTCGGCCAATCGGCCGGGTTTGCGGCGATACTGATGGCGCTCTTCTGCGCGGGCTTTGGTTCCGCGTTTCAGCATCCGCTGTGCTCGACGCTCATTTCCCACGCATATCCGGGTTCCGGCCGGCGCGCCGCGCTCGGCACGTACAACTTTTTCGGCGACGTCGGCAAATTCGCGTTCGGGGGCGCTGTGAGCCTGTTGTTTGTCGCGGGCATTCCGTGGCAGGTGCCGATCACGGTGTTCGGCGCACTGGCGCTTGCGTGCGCGCTAATGGTACTCATCGCGCTCGATGCGACGGCCGGCCGCAGCAAACCGGCGGCCAAGTCGGTGGGCGACACCGCCGCGCAAGCCGGCTGGGGCATACGCAATCGCGCCGGCTTTACGGCGTTGTGCCTGATCGAAGTCGTCGACACCAGCGTGCGCACCGGGTTCCTCACGTTTATCGCGTTCCTGATGCTCGCGAAAAATCTGCCCGCCGGCTGGGCCGCGTTGTCGGTGCCTCTGATCCTGATCGGCGGCATGGCGGGCAAGCTTGCGTGCGGACATCTCGCCGAACACTTCGGCATCGTGCGCACCGTCGTGATCACCGAAATCGGCACCGGCGTCGGCATTCTGCTCATGCTGGTGCTGCCCGACGTCGCCGCCTATTTGGTATTGCCGCTGCTCGGCATCGCTTTGAACGGCACGTCGTCCGTGCTCTACGCGACGATCGGCGACGTGATCGATCCCGACCGCCTGCCGCGCGCGTTTGGCCTTTTTTACACGATCAACTCGGTGTGCGGATTGATCGTGCCGCTCGTATTCGGTTATATCGGCGACGCGTTCAGCGTCGCCACGTCGATTGCGATCTGCGGAGCGCTTGCGTTCGCGACCCTGCCGCTGTGCTACATGCTGGCGCGCGCCCTGCCCCGTCCGGCAAAGTAATTACGCGCGCGGCGCGGGTGCGGATGCAAGTTCTGTTGAGAGAAAATCAACCAGCGCGCGACGGTTCACCGACGCGAACCGTCCCTGCGGATAAACCGCGTACAGGCCGGAGGCCGCGCGCAACTCGTCCTCGAGCACCACGCGCAACTGCCGCCGCTTCAGGTACGGCTCGAACATGAGATCGGGTCCGATCACTATTCCCTGGCCCGCCAGTAACGCATTCATCAGCAGCACCCCGCTATTGGTGCTCAAGCTGCCGGTGAGCGCGACGGGCTTCGCACGGCTGTCACGCCTGCCCGCGGGCCACCGGGCGCGCGACTCGAACTCGGAATAATTAAGGCAATCGTGCTGCTTCAAATCGGCAGCCGTGCGCGGATGACCGCGACGCTGGAGATACGCGGATGCCGCGACCACCAATATCCGCACGTCGCGCAGCTTGCGGCAGATCAGGTTCGAATCCTCGAGTTCGCCGATGCGCAGCGCGAGATCGAAACCCTCTTCGATCGGGTCGACCTGCAGGCTGGTCACGCGCACGTCGAGTTGCACCGACGGATGCAGTTGCTGAAAGCGCGTGATCAGCATGCCGACCGGCGACACGACCAGCGTTTGCGGCAGCGTGATCCGCAGGAGGCCGTGCGGCTGCGCGCGCGCCGCCGTCGCGAACGCGGCCGCTTGCTCGGCAACATGCTCGAGATCGCGGCAATGCAGTTGAAAACGCTCGCCGGCCTCGGTCAGCGAGAGGCGGTGGGTCGAACGGTACAGGAGTTGCACGCCGAGCTTTTTTTCGAGCGCGGAGACGTGCCGGCTGACCACCGATTTGGACAAATCGAGACGGGCCGCGGCCTTGGTGAAGCTGCCGGCCTTCACCACGGCGGCAAAGCTCGACATCAGATTGAGCAGGCTGGAATCGGTAGTCATCTTTTTGCAACAACATGTTCCATTCGTCGAGGATACCAAAGTTTTCTGCAACAGGCAGAATAGCGCTTCGCAGGCACAACCGGAGAGACCTTATGGCCAAACAACGCATCAGCTACGTTCCGCTCGACAAGATGGATGCCGCCCAGCGCGCCGAAATGGAACGCTGCGCGCGCGAAGGCACGCCGCGCCCGGAAAGCACCGCCGTGCGCGCGCACGTGCCGGCCTGCTTCTGGTTTTTCGCTAACTCGTGGAACGACATTTTCCGCAACGGCATCCTCGACCATGCGCTGAAGGAATTGTGCCGCGTGTACGTGTCGCGCTCGGTGATTTGCGAATTCTGCGGCAACCAGCGCTCGATCAAGGGCTCCAACGAGGGGCTCAAGGAAGCGCATTACGACGACCTGATCAACTTCGAGAAATCGGTGAAATACGACGAGCGCCAGAAAGCCGCGCTCGCCTACGCCGAAGCGATCACGTGGCGGCTCGACACCGACGACGCGTTCTGGGAGCGCATGTATAAGCACTTCAACGAGCCGGAACTCGTCGAACTCGGCTGCGCGATCGGACTCACGCTCGGGCAGCAAAGCTGGCTGCGCCTTCTGAACATCGAGCATCATCAGGTGATGCCGGGCACGGGCGCGTCGATGGCACCGGGTTTCGAGACGCCCGAAGCTCTTGCGAAGTCCAAGGCCTCGCCCGATTACTGGGCGAAGAAGCCAGCCGCACCGAAAAAGAACGTCGCGTAGCGGGCGTGCAGGTTATTGACGCCACGGCAGACCTGCCCGCCGGCAAAGTCTTCTATCGCGATTCCGGCGGTGCCGGCGTGCCGGTAGTGTTTCTGCACGCGGCGTCCGGCAACAGCATGCTGTGGAAATTCCAGATTCCCGCGTTCACCGGCGCGGGATACCGTTTTATCGCACTCGACCATCGCGCGACCGCGCGCGGCAGCAATTCATCAGCGCTGCTAGCCGGGCTGCTCGCGAAACTCCACATCGAACGCTGCCATCTGCTCGGCACCGCCGCAGGCGGCGGCGCCGCGCTGCAATTCGCGCTGGCGCATCCGCAGAAAGTGTCGAGCCTCGTCATCGCGAACAGCATAGGTTTCGTGCTGGACCGCGAATACCTCGACATGAGCAATCGCATCCGGCCCGCGCCGCAGTTCGCCGAACTGCCGCTCGAATTCCGTGAATTGGGACCTTCGTACCGGGCGGCAGACGCGGCGGGCGAGGCATGCTGGCTGGCGCTGTCGCGTCAAGGCCAGCAGAGCGCCGGTGCGCAGACCAAAGACGGCGGCAATGCGGAAGTCACCTGGGCAGGGCTCGAAAGCTTGAAGATCCCGGCGCTGCTCTTGACCGGCGACGCCGATCTTTACACGCCGCCGTCAGTGCTGCGCATGTTTACCGCGCGCATGCCGCAGGCCGAGTCGGCGGTGATCGCCGAGACCGGCCATTCTTCCTACTGGGAAAATCCGCAGGCGTTCAACGCAACAGTGCTCGCGTTTTTGCGCAAGCACTGAAACTCACTGGATAAAGCTACGCGGCTTTGAGCTTGCCGCCGCGCGCGGCGACCAGTCCCGGCACCCGCGAAGCGCGCACGTAAACGAAGCCATCGAACATGCGGCGCTGGGTACGGAAAAACGCGCCCTGCTCGGCGTGCCAGGCGCCATTCACTTTTTGCACCGATGCGCCGACGACCAGGACGCCGGACGGCATCGCGATGCGAATCGGCGCGTCTGCGTCGGTCGCCGCACGCGTCACTGCATGCACGAGGCTGCCTTCGATGCGCGCCGCCACCGCCATGCACAGCGATACCGTCAACGGCAGCGCGCGATGCGGCTGGCCGTTGGACAGCATGCGGCCCGTGAGATCGACGCTGTCGCCCCTGATAGTTTCGCCGGACAGCGATGGCGCGTCCTGCGGTCCCGACACGAAGCCGACAAACGGCACGACCCGCTTCTTTTCCGCATCGGCGGCATCCTTGCCGATGCCCATCGCGATCGACGCGGCAATGCGGATTTTGCCGAGCTTCGCGAGCAATTCGGTCGATGCGTCGAGCGCTTCCGGCATTTCGATGCCGGTGAGCCCGAGATCGGCCGCGTTCAGGAAGCAACACGCATTCGCGGCGTCGACGAGAGAGGCGCGTATCTTGCCGACACCCGGCACGTCCAGCGTATCGACCACATTGCCCGTCGGCAGCAATTTTCCGGTCGTAGCACCCCCGGGCTCGCGGAATTCGAGCTTGACCGGCGAACCCGTGCCGGACACGCCGGGAATTGCGAGATCGCCGTCAACGGCGGACAACCCGTCGTCCAGCGCAAAGCGCGCGTGAATGATTTTTTTCGTGTTCGTATTGTGCACGCGCACAAGCGCTTCCTTCCCGCTCGCCTTGATCAGGCCTTCATCTACAGCGAACGGCCCCATCGCGGACGACATGTTGCCGCAATTGCCGCTGTAATCGACTTTCGCTTCTTTCACCTGCACCTGGGCGAACGTATAGTCGATGTCGGCGTCGGGCCGCGTCGGCGCGCCGACGATGCACACTTTGGACAACGACGAGATGCCGCCGCCCATGCCGTCGAGCTGGCGGCCATACGGATCCGGGCTGCCGATCGCCGCGAGAAAAATCTCATCCCATTGCGCGCGGTCGCGCGGCAGGTCGCGCTCGTGCAACACGATTGCATTGCTGGTGCCGCCGCGCATGAACACCGCGGGAATTTTGAGTTGTTTCATGTCGTATACCTCATCGAATAGACGCCAATCCGTATCCGCCACCAAGACGGACACGGAGCAGTCCAACGCAGATTTTATACTGTAGCTGCAGCACGACAAAGCCGCAACTCAGAAGACCAGCCGCATCCCCGCGGTAACTATGTATCTCGGAGCCAGTTGCACCCCGCTCACGTTCTGGTACACCGGCACCTGGACGAAACCGTACGCTGAAACGTCCTTGGTAATCGACACGATGGCACCCGGGCTCAGATACGCCAGCGTGCCGCCGGTGCTGACCTGATCCGAATTTGCGCCGCGGTCATGCTGCACGTTTCTGACGTTCACTTGCAGTTGCGGCGTAACGTTGGCGAATGACATGTATCGCACTCCGAAGTTCACGTTAAGGCCGTCACCGGGCTGGTAGCCGTTGCGATAGTCCAGCGCGCGCTGATACATCGCTTGCGCGAAATAGCCCCAATCCTGGCTGAGCAGATCGAAGTGATAGGCGCCGACGATCACGTCGGTAGTACCCGTACCCGGCTGCAGTCCGCGGTCGATCGGCGCGAGCGCTCCGGGATTTGCCGGATCAGTGGAGGTTCCGGACAGCTTGAAATCCCCCGTGGGCAGCTTCAGCCCGAACAGGATGCCGTAATCGTGGTTAGGCGTGAAGCCGCTGTAGCGTCCGATTACTTTCAAGTCGCCGAAGCTGGAGGTGGACGAATAGTAGGAACCGCCGCCGGCGCCCGGGTTGACGCCGTCCGACGCCGTGCCGAGCGTGGCGTGGTCCCTGTTGATATAAGGAAGCACCAGACTCACACCCCAGTTCTGCCCGTTCGCGTAGTCGATCGTCGTGGTCAAATACTGATTCTTGGTGAATTGCTCCACCTCCTGGTTGCCGCTCTTGGTGACAATCTGGCTCGCCGCCGCCGGCGAAATCGTCCCGGTTCCGCTGCGCAACTGGTTCTGGTTGAGGTAGTCGTAACGCATATCGAGCTTCCAGCCGGGCGCCGCGGAATATCCCTGCGTCTCCCAGTCGGAACTCAAGCTGCATCCGCAACTCGCGCATGCAATCGCAAAACCAGGCAGCAGGCCGCCGGCGGCAACCAGCGCCGCCGCCAAACTGCGCATGACGAACGTGAGTTTATTTGTTTCCATGCAGACCTCCCATGGAAACCAGATCGCCGACCTGCGCCGTTACATCGACGGTCTGCCGCCGGCCGCCCTGCTCTTCCACCGTCAGCGTGAGCGGAACGCTGTCGCCTTTGACGAGCGGACGCTTCAGATCAATCAGCATCAAATGGTAACCGCCGGGCTTGAGTTCGACCGGCTTGCCTGCCGGCAACTCGAGGCGCGCCAGCGGACGCATTTTCATGATGTTATTTTCAAGCGTCATCTCGTGCAGTTCGACCGCTTTCGCAGCCGGCGAACTGCCGCCGACCAGATAAGCGGTCGTGGCGCTGGTGATTTTCAGATACGCCCCGCCAACATTCTGTCCGGGTGGCGTGGCCCGCATCCACGGATTGCTAACGGTAACTTGCGCGCTGCATACGATTGCACTACACAATGCAATCGCACTTGACAGTGAAATGATTAATGACTTCATCGCTATTCCCTCCGAGCAATATCGTCGCGCGCGACTGCGGAATACTTTCCCGCACGATGCACGCGCGACATTCTCTATTTGAAATGCCGCCATTTACCGCGGCGACTTAACGTGTGTCAGAGCCGGGGGAGAACGGGGGGAGCCCGCGATTCCGCGAAGAGAAACGCGTGGTGGCGCTGGCGACGAGCGTCGACAGCCGGAAAAACGGCCAGCGTCGCCGCAGACGGAACGACGATCGCGGCACGCGTTCCGAGCAGCATCGCGTTGCACATGCCGCTCGTGCAAAACACGCAATGCATGTTCTGGTGTTTCGACTCCGGTAATTGCGACGGCAATTTACCGACTGCCGCACCCGCAGCTTTGCCGTTGACCGAGCAGATTTCAATCGAGAAGAAATCGGTGCGCGGCTCGGCGCTGGCGATCAGCGGCCACAATGCATTGAGCGCCATGCCCAGCAGGGCCAGCGCGGCGGCGAATCGGACGGATTTACGAGATGTTTGCACGAAGTATCTAAATTGGCCGCTGGCGACTACCGGACAATACTATCATACCGCGCGCACGCGTTTGGCCTCGCCACCTTCGCCGGCCAGCATGCCCGGCGCCAAATCAAGATCGGAACACGCGAGGTAATCGGCCGTGAGTTCGCGCACCGACGAGCAGCCGAGCAATGCCATCACGCGGTGGATTTCGGTGCGCAATATATTGATCGCGTGCGTAGCACCGGCTTCGCCGCCCGCCGCAATGCCATAGAGCGTCGCCCGGCCGACGAATACCATGTCGGCGCCGAGCGCCAGCGCTTTCACGATGTCGGACCCGCGCCTGAATCCGCTGTCGACCATCAGCGTCAAACGCCGGCCGACTGCGGCGCGAATTTCCGGCAGCGCTTCGACCGGCGAAATCGCGCCGTCGAGCTGGCGGCCGCCGTGATTGGAAATGAACACGCCGTCGGCGCCGCTGTCGGCTGCGCGCAGCGCGTCGTCCGCGCGCAGGATGCCCTTCACGTAGAGCTTGCGCGGCCAGATCTCGCGCAGCCAGCGCACGTCGTCCCAGTTGAGCGTCTCGCGCTGGGTGCGGAACTCTTCGATCGGCTTCGCGATAATGCGGCCGCCGACGTTGGTGTCGAGATTCTGGAAACGCGGCA
>CAZEAX010000094.1:0-13076 GCA_964510405.1 uncultured Streptomyces sp.
CCCTTGAAGCTTTCCGACCGGCAGTGCGTGACCACCGGCGATATTTTTTTGGTTTTGGGGTCGAGCGCCATGATGCCCAACCGGTAGTCCGCGATGAACACGCGGCCGTCGCGATGAATTGCAAGTCCGTTGGGCCAGCCCTCGTATTCGGCGACGACTTCGCATGCGCCGTCGGGCGCGAAGCGCAGGATGCGGCCGAAAGGAATATCGACCACGTACAGATTGCCCGCGCGGTCGAATGCGGGGCCTTCGAGAAACGAGCCCAATTTGGAGCCGGGGTGATTCGCATCGACCCATGTCGATGGATGCCCGCTTTTATTCAGGCGGTCGGGTACCGTCGCGAAAACCTCGGCGGTGATGACGGGCGGCGGCGCATAGAAACTCACGATGGCATTTCCGCGGTCGTGGCAGCTACAGGCCGAGCCGCTGCCAGATGGTGGTCGTCAGACCGGCCTGGTTCAACGAATAAAAATGCAGACCGGGTGCGCCGTGTTGCAGCAGTTCGTCGCACAGCGCCGTGACGACATCGAGACCGAACGCGCGTATCGACGCCGTGTCGTCACCGAAGCCCTCGAATTTCTTGCGCATCCAGCGCGGGATCTCGGCGCCGCACGCGTCGGAAAAGCGCGCGAGTTGCGAGTAGCGGCCGATCGGCATGATGCCGGGAACGATCGGCAGATCGAGTCCCATCGCTTCGCAATCGTCGACGAAGCGGAAGTACGCGTCGGCATTGTAGAAATACTGGGTGATCGCCGAATCGGCGCCGGCTTCGACTTTGCGCTTGAATGCGGCGAGATCGTCCTGCGCGCTTTTCGCCTGCGGGTGGGTCTCCGGATAGGCCGCAACCTCGATCACGAAGTGCCTGCCGAATTCCTTGCGGATGAACTCGACCAGTTCGTTCGCGTAGCGGAATTCGCCGGCCGCCGCGAGGCCCGACGGCAGATCGCCGCGCAGCGCAACCAGATGCTTGATGCCGTGATCCTTGTAGCGCTGCAGCCATTCGCGGATGTTTTCGCGGGTCGAGGCCACGCACGAAATATGGGGCGCCGCGGCGTAACCCATTGCGCGGATGTCGAGCACGGTGCCCAGCGTGCGCTCTCGCGTCGAGCCGCCTGCGCCGTAGGTGACCGAAAAAAATTTCGGCTTGAGCTGGGAGAGCTGCTTTGTCGTCGCGCGCAGCTTCTCCTGCCCTTCCGGCGTATTCGGCGGAAAAAACTCGAAGCTGTAAGTGCGCGGATATTTTTTCTGGGATTCCATATAAGATTGGGGCGGTAGGGTTACGGGCTTTTGTTTTTGATTTTACCCTTCCCCCTCCACTCTTCCCTCTTCGCCGATCAATAACGGTAGTGGTCAGCTTTGTACGGACCGTCAACGGGCACGCTCAGATAGCGGCACTGGGTTTCGGACAATACCGTGAGTTCGACGCCGAGCTTTTTCAGGTGCAGGCGCGCGACTTTTTCGTCGAGATGCTTGGGCAGCGTGTAAACCTTGTTCTCGTACTTGCCGCCGTTGACGAACAGCTCGATCTGCGCAAGCGTCTGGTTGGTGAACGAGTTCGACATCACGAACGACGGGTGTCCGGTGCCGCAACCCAGGTTGACGAGGCGACCCTCGGCGAGCACGATCAGCCGCTTGCCGTCCGGAAACACGACGTGATCGACCTGCGGCTTGATATTGTCCCAAGGGTATTGCTTCAGGCTCGCGATCTCGATTTCGGAATCGAAGTGGCCGATGTTGCACACGATCGCGTTGTGCTTCATGCGCTTCATGTGGTCGTGGGTGATTACTGAGAGGTTGCCGGTGGCGGTGACGAAAATGTCCGCCTTATCGGACGCGTAATCCATGGTCACGACGCGGAAGCCCTCCATCGCCGCCTGCAGCGCGCAGATCGGATCGACCTCGGTGACCCACACTTGCGCCGACAATGCGCGCAGCGCTTCCGCGCTGCCCTTGCCGACGTCCCCATAACCCGCGACCACGGCAACTTTGCCCGCGATCATCACGTCAGTCGCGCGCTTGATCGCATCGACCAGCGATTCGCGGCAACCGTAAAGGTTATCGAACTTGGATTTCGTCACCGAGTCGTTGACGTTGATCGCCGGGAACGGCAGACGGCCTTCTTTTTCCATCTGGTAGAGGCGGTGCACGCCGGTCGTCGTTTCCTCGGTTACGCCTTTGATGTTCGACTGGATTTTCGAGTAGAAACCGGGCTTCGCCTTGAGCGTTTTGCGCATCGCCGCGAACAGCACACGCTCTTCCTCGTTGCTGCCTTCAGGCGGCTGGGTGCCGGCTTTCTCGTGTTGCGCGCCGAGCGTCACCAGCAGTGTTGCGTCACCGCCGTCGTCGAGGATCATATTGGGCGCGCCGCCGTCCGACCACTCGAGGATGCGATGGGTGTAATCCCAGTAATCCTCGAGTGTTTCGCCTTTGTAAGCGAACACCGGAATGCCGCGCGCCGCAATCGCCGCCGCCGCATGGTCCTGCGTCGAGAAGATGTTGCACGATGCCCAGCGGATGTCGGCGCCGAGAGCGGCCAGCGTTTCGATCAGCACCGCGGTCTGGATCGTCATGTGCAGCGAGCCCGCGATGCGCGCGCCTTTCAGCGGCTGCTTGCCCTTGAATTCCTCGCGCACCGCCATGAGGCCCGGCATTTCGGTCTCGGCTATCGCGATTTCCTTGCGGCCGAACGCGGCCTGCGCCATGTCGGCGACTTTGAAATCGGTGAAGTTGTTTTGCGTAGCGGCGTTCATCACGCGCTCCTTTCCCGGTAACAGAAAAAAGTTCGTGAGCGCCGTTGCGGTAGTCCGATACCCCGAGCCTGGCGGTCATTATGGCCGTCGCAACGCTCCTCGGGGAGGGGGCGGATTGTAGCGCAAATAGACCCCGTTTGTCTCGCCGGGCGCAGGGTCGGCGCCAGCAAAAACGCCGGCATATGCCGGCGTTTTTGCTGGTACAGGCGCGATTTTACTTGGCGTCGGCTTTCAATGCTGGAGCCTTATAGCTTCGGCCGCTGCGCTTAACTTAGGCTTGCGCCGAAGTTAGCCTGCACTGCAAAGCCGCCGGAAGATAGCTATTTCCCGGCATCCGCCTTAAGTGCGGCGGCTTTGTCCGTCGCTTCCCACGAGAACTCCGGCTCGTCGCGCCCGAAGTGGCCGTAGGCCGCGGTCTTGAGATAAATCGGCCGCAGCAGATTCAAGGCCTGGATAATGCCTTTCGGCCGCAGGTCGAAATGCTTTTCCACGAGCTTGCCGATTTTTTCGTCGGCGATCGTGCCGGTGCCGAAAGTATCGACCAGCACGCTGACCGGGCGCGCGACGCCGATCGCGTAGGCGACCTGCACTTCGCATTTCTTGGCGAGGCCGGCGGCGACGATGTTCTTTGCGACGTGGCGCGCGGCATATGCGGCAGAGCGATCGACTTTGGAGGGGTCCTTGCCGGAGAACGCGCCGCCGCCGTGGCGCGAGTAGCCGCCGTAGGTGTCGACGATGATCTTGCGGCCGGTCAGACCCGTATCGCCGAGCGGCCCGCCGATCACAAAGCGTCCGGTCGGATTGATCAGGTACTTGGTGTCGCTCTTCAGCATGTGCTTCGGAAACACCGGTTTCACGATTTCCTCGATCACCGCTTCCTTGATCTGCTCGTGGGTGACGTCGGGATCGTGCTGGGTCGAAACCACCACCGTTTCGATTTGCGAGGGTTTGCCGTCGAGGTAGCGCACGGTGACCTGCGATTTTGCATCGGGGCGCAACCACGGTAGCCGGCCGTCGCGGCGCAGCTCGCCGTGGCGTTCCATCAGGCGGTGCGAATAGTAAATCGGCACCGGCATGAGTTGCGGCGTTTCGTCGCAGGCGAAGCCGTACATCAGCCCCTGGTCGCCGGCGCCCTGGTCGAGATCGAGGCCTTTGCCTTCGTCGACGCCTTGCGCGATGTCGACCGACTGCGCATCGTATGCCGTCAGCACCGCGCAACTGCGATAATCGAACCCGATCGACGAATCGTCGTAACCGATGCGCTTGATGATGTCGCGTGCGATTTCGCTGTAATTGACCTTGGCGCTCGTGGTGATCTGGCCCGCCATCACGACGAGTCCCGTGGCGACCAGCGTTTCGGCCGCCACCCGGCCGTATTTGTCCTGGGCTAAGATAGCATCGAGAACGGCGTCGGAAATCTGGTCCGCGACTTTGTCGGGATGGCCTTCTGACACCGATTCAGAGGTAAACAGAAAATCGCTCATTGTTTGCGGTCGATAGGATGATGAAGCCGCGCATTATAACAAACTAAGTTGGCGTCCTAATAAGTGGCATCCCACCTTGCACAGTCTGCATAATCTGCGGCATCCCGCGGGCGGCGCGCGATGACAAGGCTCGGTCTCGCGCTGATCTGGTTGTTGCGCTTCCTGCCTCTGGCGGCGCTCGCGCGCGTCGGGGCTGGGCTGGGCACCATCCTGTATGTGCTCGCGCGCGCGAGGCGCCATGTCGTGCTGACCAATTTGCGCCTGTGCTTTCCCGAACTTGGCGACACGGAACGGCGGCGGCTGGCGCGCGCGCACTTTCGCGCCTTCGCGCGCAGCCTGCTCGAGCACGGCATCTTGTGGTGGGGGTCGAAAGCCGACGTGCAGGCGCTCGTGCGGGTGGAAGGGCTCGAACACTGGCTGAGCGTGACGGACCGGCCGGTCATAATGCTCGCTCCGCATTTCATCGGCCTCGACACGGGCGGCATCCGGCTCACTTGCGAGGGCCGCCGTATCAATTCGGTCTACAGCCGCCAGAAAAGCGCGGCCGCGGATGCCATTTTCATGCGCGGCCGCACGCGGTTCGGGCAAAGCACCTTGTTTGCGCGGCAGGACGGCATCCGGCCGATGATCAAGTCGTTGAAGAGCGGCGTGCCGGTTTATTACCTGCCCGACATGGATCTCGGCGCGCGCGACTCGGTATTCGCGCCGTTTTTCGGCGTGCCGGCGGCGACGATCACCGGACTGTCGCGCATCGCGGCGCTGGTGGGTGCGGCGATCGTGCCGTGCGTGACGCGCCAGTTACCGGGCGGCGCCGGCTATGTCGTCACGTTTTACCCGGCATGGCGCGATTTTCCTAGCGGCGATTTCACCGCCGACGCGCGGCGCATGAACGCGTTCATCGAGGCGCGCGTGCGCGAAATGCCCGAGCAATATTACTGGCTGCACAAACGCTTCAAGACGCGGCCCGCCGGCGAGCCGAATCCGTATGACCGATGATGCACCGACGGCGCGGATCGCCGCGTTGACCCTGGGCGATATCGACGACCTGTGCGCGCTTGCCGCGGCAATCTGGCGCGCGCATTATCCCGCTATCATCAGCGCGGCGCAGATAGAATACATGCTGGCGCAGCGCTATAACCCTGCCGTCGTGCGCGAGGAACTCTCGCGCGGCGATTTGTGGTGGGACAAGCTTTCCGTAGACGGACGCATGGCGGGTTTTGCTTCCTATTTTTTGCTGCACAATGTGCGCGCGATGAAGCTCGACAAGCTGTACGTGCATACCGATTATCGGCGGCGCGGTTACGGCGGCATGCTGATCGACCGCGCCGTGACGATGGCGCGCGCGTACGGTTGCGACGTGCTTACGCTGGCGGTGAACAAGCTAAACGAGAGCGCGATCGCCGCATATGCGAAGCACGGCTTCGCGATTGCGGATTCGGTGGTCAAGGACATCGGCGGCGGGTTCGTAATGGACGATTACGTCATGAGTCTGCATGTTTGAAAATCCCGGCCAGGCGCAGCGGTGCGCTTTGCTCAAGCGCGTGAAGATTATCGCAGTCGTCGGCCTGTCGCCGAACCCGGCGCGGCCGAGCCACGCGATTGCCGCCGGCATGCAGAAGTTCGGCTTCAACATCATACCGGTGCGGCCCGCGCTGAAAGAGGTGCTGGGTCAAAAGGCCTACGGCCGGTTGAGCGAGGTCGACGTGCCTATCGATCTCGTCAACGTGTTTCGTGCCGCCGAATTCATCGATGGCATAGTCGACGAATGCATCGCACTCAAGTTGAAGGCGCTGTGGATACAGGAAGGCATCGTCAACGAGCCCGCTGCGCTACGCGCGCGCGCGGCGGGAATGACGGTTATCATGGACCGCTGCATCTATCGCGATTACCGCCGGGAATGCGTTTGAAATTCACCAAAATGCAGGGCCTGGGCAACGACTTTGTCGTGCTCGATGCGACGCGCGCGCCCATTGCGCTGAGCCGCGACGAACTGCGCCGGATCGCCGACCGTCATTTCGGCGTCGGTTGTGACCAGATATTGCTGGTCGAACGGCCGCGCACGCCCGATACCGATTTCTATTACCGTATCTTCAATGCCGACGGCGGCGAGGTCGAGCAGTGCGGCAACGGCGCGCGCTGCTTCGTGCGCTTCGTGTGCGAGCATAGACTCACCGGCAAGACGGAAATCCGCGTCGGCACGCTGTCGGGCGTGATCAAACCCAGGCTCGAAGCCGACGGACGCGTCACCGTGGACATGGGGATCCCCGAGTTCGAGCCGGCGCGCATTCCGTTTCAGGCGGAGCGCCGCGCGCTCACCTATGAGCTCGAGGTCGGCGGGGGCGCAGTTGAAATCAGCGCGTTGTCGATGGGTAATCCGCATGCGGTGCAAGTCGTTGCGGATGTCGGTGCCGCGCCGGTCGCGATCCAGGGTCCCGCGATCGAAGCGCACGCGCGTTTCCCGCAGCGCGTGAACGCCGGGTACATGCAGGTCATAGATCGCGGCCGCATCAAGTTGCGCGTGTACGAGCGCGGTGCCGGCGAGACTCTCGCCTGCGGCACGGGTGCGTGCGCGGCGGTCGTGGCCGGAATTCAGCGCAAGTTATTGGATCACGACGTGACAGTCGCTACGCGCGGCGGGGAGCTCGGTATATCATGGCAGGGTGAGGGCAAGCCCGTGCTGATGACCGGTCCGGCTGTCACCGTTTTCGCCGGCGAGATTGAACTATAAAGCGCGATCTATGAAAAGCGGACTTGTAAAAAAGCAGTATTACAAAAGGCAGCAGACATGACACCCGACGCGGTCGTTAATTACCTGAAGCAGCACCCGGAGTTTTTCGAAGCACAGGCGGAGTTTCTGGCGACGATCATGATCCCGCATCCGCATGGCGGCCGCGCGATTCCGATCAGCGAGCGCCAGATACTGACGCTGCGCGACAAAAGCAAGCAATTGGAAGACAAGCTGCGCGAGCTGATCGTGTTCGGCGAAGAGAACGACGCGATCGGCGAGAAGCTGCACCGCCTGACGCTCGCGCTGGTGGCCGCGCGCGACGTCGAAGCCGTCGTTGCCGCACTTTACTTCAACCTGCGCGAAGACTTCGCGGTGCCGCATACCGTATTGCGGCTGTGGCCGGAAGGTACGCACTCGCAATCGCCCGAATTCAATGCGGTGAGCGCGGCGACGCGCGATTTCGCCGAAAGCCTCGCCAATCCGTATTGCAGCGCGCATGCGATGGTCGATACCGCGGAATGGTTCGGCGAAGCGGCCGCGCATCTGCGCTCGTTCGCCTACGTTGCCCTCAAGAACGGGCCGGCGTTTGGATTGCTCGCGATGGCCAGCGAAGATGCGCAGCGCTTCTATCCCGAAATGGGCACGCTATACCTGAAGCGTCTGGGCGAGACAACTGCGGCGGCGCTGACCGGCTGTATCGCGTGATGCGCGTTGCAGCTTATCGGGAAGGGTGAAGGGAGCAGGGTGAAGGGTGTGAGACTTGCAGCCAACACACCTGCCGCACCAGACGCCGGTGCTGCGAAACTGCTCCAAGATTTCCTCGCGCATCTCGTCAACGAACGGCGCTTAAGCCACAACACCATCCTGAATTACGGGCGCGATATTGCGGCGCTGCTGGGGCTCGCTGTGGAAATGCCGCTCGCGAAATTGCAGATACATCACGTGCGCCGCTTCGTTTCGCAGCTTCATGCGCGCGGCCTCGATGGCCGCACGCTCGCGCGCATGCTGTCGGCGTGGCGCGGTTTTTACCGCTACCTCGCGCGCGATCACGGTTACTCGAATAATCCCTGCGTCGGGCTGCGCGCGCCCAAGGCCAAGAAATCCCTGCCGCACGCGCTGTCGCCCGACGAAGCCGGCCGCATGATGGATATTCCGGAGGGCGACAAGCTCGCCACGCGCGACAAGGCGATCTACGAGCTTCTCTATTCGTCCGGGTTGCGGCTTGCCGAACTCACGGGGCTTGCGCCGGGCGACATCAATTTCAGCGATGCGACCGTGCGCGTGACGGGCAAGGGGGCAAAAACGCGCGTGGTACCGGTCGGCAGCCAGGCGCTCGCCGCGCTCAAGAAATGGCTGGACAAGCGCGAGCTGCTCGTCAAGGAAGGCGCGGATGCGCTGTTCGTCAATCGCAACGGCACGCGTCTTACCGCGCGCGCCATCCAGTACCGGATGAAAGAATGGGCATTGAAGCTCGGGCTTGCCGCCAACGTGCATCCGCACGTGCTGCGTCATTCGTTCGCGTCCCACGTGCTGCAATCGAGCGGCGACCTGCGCGCGGTGCAGGAGATGCTCGGGCATGCGAGCATTTCGACGACGCAGGTTTACACCCATCTCGACTTTCAGTATCTCGCGAAGGTCTACGACGCGGCGCACCCGCGGGCGAAAAAAAAATCTTGAGGCGGTTCACCACATCGCAGTTTCAGGGAGCCTGCCTTGAATAAGCTTGTCTTGAAACCGGGCCGCGAAAAATCGTTGAAGCGCCGTCATCCGTGGGTGTTCTCGGGTGCGATGGCGAAGCTCACGGGAGATCCGAAGTCCGGCGAGACGATAGAGGTATGCAGCAGCGACGGTGAGTTTCTGGGTGTTGCCGCATGCAATGCACGGTCGCAAATCGTCGCGCGCATGTGGGACTGGCAGAAGCGCGCGATCGACGCCGCGTTTTTTCACGAGCGCGTCGAACGGGCGGTGGCGCTACGTGCGCACCTCTTGCCCACCAGCGACACCGTGCGCCTCGTGCACGCGGAATCGGATGGCTTGCCCGGTGTCGTGATCGACCGCTATGGTGAAACGGTGGTGCTGCAACTATCGAGCGCCGGTGCGATGCGCTGGCGCGACGCAATTGCCGATGCAGTCATGGGGATCGTGCAGCCGCACACGATTTACGAGCGGTCGGATGCCGACGTGCTGGCGCTCGAAGGGCTGCAGCCGAGCGTCGGATTGCTGCGCGGAACGTCACCGGCGTCGCCGCTGCTCGTGTACGAAACGGGCGCGGCGTTCGAAGTCGACGTGCCGCACGGCCACAAAACCGGTTTCTACCTCGACCAGCGCGCGAACCGGCTGCGCGTGCGCGAGCTCGCGGAAAAGCGCGAAGTTCTCGATTGCTTCGCCTACACCGGCGGCTTTACGGTCAATGCGCTCGCCGGCGGCGCGGCAAAAGTCACCGCGATCGACAGTTCGGGACCGGCGCTCGAACTCTTGCAGCGCAACGTCGCGCTCAACAAGCTGCCGGCCTGCGAATGTCTCGAAGGCGACGTGTTCCAGTTGTTGCGCAAGATGCGCGACCAGGCGCGCAGCTTCGATCTGATCGTGCTCGACCCGCCGAAATTCGCGCCGACCGCCGCGCACGCGGAAAAAGCATCGCGTGCCTACAAGGACATCAATCTACTCGCGTTCAAATTGCTGCGCCCGGGCGGATTGCTGTTCACCTTTTCCTGTTCGGGCGGCGTCTCGCGGGAACTCTTCCAGAAAATCGTGGCGGGCGCGGCACTCGACGCGGGCGTTGACGCGCAGATCGTCGGTCACTTGAGCCCGGGTGCGGACCATCCGGTCGCGCTCAATTTTCCCGAAGGCGATTATTTAAAGGGATTGATCTGCCGCGTGGCTGGGCGTTGATTGTATGATTTGGTGATTAAGCGATTCGGTTACTCAATCACATAATCACTTAATCGCTGAATCACTTTTCACCGGCGGCACCGGATCTACCCCGCCCGGATGCCACGGGTGGCACCGCAGCAAGCGCGTGATCGCCAGCCACGTGCCGCGCAGCGGGCCGTGCGTGTCGATCGCCTCGGCGGCGTAGGCCGAACAACTCGGATAGAACCGGCACTGGCCGCCGAAGAACGGGCTCAAGCACCATTGATAGACCTTGATCAGAAAAATCAGCAACTGCTTCATGCGGTCTGCGCGTGGACAAATCCGGTAGGGTGGTGCCGGCGAGTATAAAGCAGTGCCGGTGCGGCGAAACGCGCGCCCTTTTGCCAGCGGCTGACCGTTGTGCTACTTTGTCGCGGTCATAAACGCGGGGCGTGTTGCGATGATGCTGAAACGCGGCTTGATGCAGATTGTGTTCGCGGCCTTGCTGCTGGTCGCGCAGCACGGCGCGCTCACGCATCAGTTGCGGCACTGGCAGGACCCGCTCCCCGCGCAGGTCCAGCAGCAGGATGACAAACAAAACTCAGCGCATAGCGGCCAGTGCGATTTCCACGTTTCGTTTGCGCAAATCCTCGGCGCGGTCAATTGCGCCACACCGCACCTTCGCCTGGCGGCCAACACGGTCGAGCACCACGGCAATCATTTCCCTCGCGCATTTCCCGCCGATCTCGTAGTCGCCGCTTCGCGCGGCCCGCCAGCAATCCTCTGACACGACCTGCGGGGCCGCCACCGGTGCATCCGGTCGCGGTTTGGTTTGGTGCTTCGAGGAGAATGCATGTGTACAAACATATAGTCATACTTGTCGCCGCATTGGCGGTTAGCGCGCCGGCGCCGGCGCAGGAATCGGAGCTCGCAAAAATCCGCGAGGAAATCCGGCAAATGAAACAACAGTACGAGAAGCGCATCCAGGAACTGGAGAAGCGGCTCGCCGACACCGAAGCGAAGGCCGGCAAGGCCGCCGATGCGGCAGGCAAGGCGGAGCAAAGTGCGGCCAGTGCCGAGACAGCGACCGCGGCAGCGGCGTCCGCGCGCAGCGGCGAAAGCGCGTTCAATCCGGCGGTTTCGCTCATCCTGCAGGGCACGTATGCACGCGAATCGCAGGACCCGAACAAATACAAAATAAACGGTTTCGTTCCGTCGGGCGGCGAAGTCAGCCCGCCCAAGCGCAGTTTCGGCCTCGGCGAAACCGAGCTTGCGATCGCCTCCAACATCGACCCTTATTTCCGCGGCGTGGCGATCGCATCGCTCGCGCCTGACGGCGGAGTCACTGTCGAAGAGGCGTATTTTCAGACGCTGGCGCTGTCGCAGGGGTTCACGGTTAAAGGCGGGCGGTTTTTTTCGGGCCTCGGCTATTTGAACGAGCAGCACCAGCACGCATGGGATTTCCAGGATGCGCCGCTCGCGTACAAGGCGTTTCTCGGCGGCCAGTTCACGCAGAACGGATTGCAGTTGAAGTGGGTCGCGCCGACCGACCTCCTGATCGAACTCGGCGCGGAAGTGGGCAGCGGCAACAATTATCCGGGCAACGATCTCAACAAAAATGGGATCGGCAGCAGCGCGTTATTCGCGCATGCCGGCGGCGATATCGGCGACAGTTATGCGTGGCGCACCGGCGTGTCTTACTTGAGAACCTCGCCCAACGGCCGCAGTTATCAGGACGTCGATTCGCGCGGCAACCCGACGACCAATACCTTCTCCGGCAGCGCCAACCTGTGGGTCGCCGATGCGGTGCTGAAGTGGGCGCCCCACGGCGATTCGACGTATAACAACTTCAAGCTGCAGGGCGAGTATTTCCGTTTTATCCAGGATGGCTCGCTGAGTTATAACAGCACGGTATCTCCGCTGGTTACCGGACCGTTCAGCGGCACGCAGTCAGGCTGGTATATGCAGGGCGCGTGGCAGTTTTATCCGCGCTGGCGCGTCGGCTACCGCTACGACCGGCTCTCCGGCACGCTCAACAACGGCATCGTCACCAACGGGCTGGGGCCGACCGCCGCGGATTTTCCGGTGCTTGCCGCGTACGGTCCGACGCGCAACACCGTGATGCTTGACTGGAGCGCGACCGAGTTCAGCCGCCTGCGGTTGCAGTTCGCGTCGGACCAATCGCGTCTCGGCCTCACCGACAATCAGATCTTTGTGCAATACATCTACAGCCTGGGCGCGCACGGCGCGCACAAGTTTTGACCGAAAGGATACGGCCATGAAATGGTTACGATGGGGATTGCCGGCCGTGCTGTGGCTGGCGGCGCAACCCGCGCTCGCGGCGCTGAGTATTTTCGCGTGCGAGCCGGAATGGGGTGCATTGAGCAAGGAGCTGGGCGGCGACAAGGCGAACGTTTACGTTGCGACCAGTCCACTGCAGGACCCTCACCACGTCGAGGCGCGGCCCAGCCTGATCGCGCGCGCGCGCAGCGCGGATCTCGTCGTCTGCACGGGAGCCCAGCTCGAAATCGGCTGGCTGCCGCTGGTGCAGACCCAGTCCGGCAACGCCAAAATCCAGCTCGGACAGCCCGGTTACTTCGAAGCGGCGCAGCACGTGGTGTTGCTGGAAGTGCCATCGTCGGTCGATCGCGCGCAGGGCGACGTGCATCCGGGTGGCAATCCCCACCTGCAGCTCGATCCCCGCAACATCGCGAAAATCGCAGCCGTGCTGAGCGAACGCATGGCGCAGCTCGATCCGCCTGAAGCCGGGAATTACCGGACCCGCACCAAGGCGTTCCTGGAGCGCTGGCAGCAGGCAATCGGACGATGGGAGAAAGAAGCGGCGCCGCTCAAGGGAATGTCGATCGTCGTTTATCATAAAAACATGACCTATCTCGAACAGTGGCTTGGCATGCGCGAGGTCGGCGAACTCGAACCCAAGCCCGGGTTGCCGCCGACAACATCGCACTTAAGCGAATTGCTCGCGAGCCTGCAGAAAAATCCGGCCAAGGCCGTGGTTCGCGCCGCCTATAACGAGCCGCGCGCCGCGGAATGGCTGTCCGAGAATGCCAAGATCCCGGCGGTCACGCTCCCGTTCACGGTCGGCGGCACGGACAAGGCGAAGGATCTCTTTGGATTATTCGACGATTCAATCGCGCGATTGCTGGCGGTGGCGAAATGAATTTGGCGGCCATTGATGCCGGCATCCTGTGGCCCGCATTTATTGCGGGCTTGCTGGTAACTGCGACGCACGTGCCGCTT